>JAGWIH010000372.1 GCA_028866355.1 Alphaproteobacteria bacterium | reverse complement strand
TCGAGGTGATCTGCATCTGCGTCGCGGAGGTCTGGCTGATGGTCGCCGACCCGCCGACAACCTGACCGCCCGAAGGCAACCCGCCGGCGTGCGCCACAGCGCCGCCCACTCCGGCGAGAATGCCGCAGGCGGCAACCGACGCCAGAACCGCGTGCCGCCGAGGACTTGCTGGAAAACCTATCTGCACCATAACGACGCCACGCAACGCGCGCGGCCTCTCCACGATCTGCTGTATGCGAAAACATGGCCTGACGCCGGGCCAGCCGCGCTGATCCAGATCAAATACTTGGAAAGTATTGTCAGTGATTTTAGTAATACTTTAACGATGGCGGATTTCTGCGGCGCGGCGCGCGCAAACCGCGACGCCGGGCTGCCGTTGCGGTGGCGACCGATTGTCGCGGGTGCCACGGGTTCACCAGCGATCGACGCCGCCTCGCCAGCGATAGGGATTGGCCTGCGCCACCATGCTGTGGCCGCCGAAATACATCCAATAGCCGCTCAGGCTGATGGCGTAATAGGGCCGGTACTCCGGCGCGCGCGAAGCGGGCCGGATCGCCGCGTGCAAGTTATCGAGGAGGTACGGCGTGCCGTCGACATAGGCGACGAGCACGGCGTGATCGACGCCGAGCGCCGTATCGCGCACCACCAGCATGCGGATGGCGTCGTCGCCCAGGCCGGCTTCGTGCAAAGCCAGGTACTTGGCGATCGCATAATCCTGGCATTGGCCGCCGCGTTCCAGAAACTCGAACGGCGTCTCCCAGTACATCGGGCGATGCCAGTTCTGCCAGGTCGGGACATAGGGATGACGATTGATGGCGGCGTTGACCGTCGCGAGCTCGGTCATCAAGGGCTGTCCCTTGATCGTCGCGATCAGGTCGTGCCACTCGCGCGGCACACAACCGCGCTCGTGCGCCGACGTACAAATCCGGTCGTCGGACCGTTCGGCCTTGGCGCGCGCCATGGCGTCCTGCCATTGCGGAAAGGTGGCGAGGTCGCGCCGGAAGATGGCGGTCGCGCCATAAAGCGCGGCATGGCTGAGGCCGGTATCGGGTTCGAGCGACGCGCGCGCGTCGCCGGCGAAGACGAGGAGCGCCGTCGCGGCAAGCGCGGCAAGCGCGGCGAGCGGACGACACGTGCACATCGTTGGCCTCGCATTCTGCGGCCCCGTCTGTCGTCGAACGGCAAGGCGGGAGCGTTACGGCGCCGGCATCTCTCCGGCGGCCGCTTGGCGATAACGCTCGGTTGGGCGTTACGGACGTTTGGTCCAGACGCGATTCAACACCGGCGATGTTAATTCCGGCTTGAAGCCGGTCGACGATTTGCGGACGACCGGTCCGCGCGCGAAGCAGACCGCCACCGGTGCCAGCGATCACGCATGACGGTCGCGGGGCGTCTTGCGGCGCAAATCCTGCCGAATTGGCGCCGCGACCAGATCCAAACGCGAGTGGTATGCCAACCCATGTCACGCGGCGGCGTGCAATTAGGTGCGAATACCTACAACCGGAAATTCCAGGATTCCCCACGAGTCACGATTGATCTGGATCAACCCCGGTGGGCGCAGACGCGCGCCTTATAGACCTTCAACATTTAAAACGAATTGTCGTGATCAACACGACGGAAAAGAACCGGCGACCGCCGGCGTGGAGGCGACATGCGTGTGCTTCTGATCGAGGATGACTCAGCCACCGCCGCCAGCATCGACATGATGCTGAAGAGCGAAGGCTTCATTTGCGATACGACCGATCTGGGCG
>JAGWIH010000078.1 GCA_028866355.1 Alphaproteobacteria bacterium | reverse complement strand
CCAAGCCCGAAATCATCGTCTTCGACGAGCCGACGACCGGCCTCGATCCGATCATGGGCGACGTGATCAACGATCTGATCATCAAATGCGTGCGCGATCTCGGCGCGACGGCGGTTTCGATCACACACGACATGGCCTCGGCGCACAAGATCGCCGACCGGATTGCCATGATCTACAAAGGCAAGATCATCTGGCAGGGCTCGTCCAAGACGATCGACCAATCGGGCAATCCCTACGTCGATCAGTTTATCCATGGCCGTGGCGAAGGCCCAATCAAGATGGAAGTGCGCGCGCTGTGACCGCCCGGAATTTCCTCCAGGCGTGACCATGGCCCGCGCCGAAAGCCGCTACGTCTGCCAAAGCTGCGGCGCCGCGCACCCGAAGTGGGCGGGCAAGTGCGACGATTGCGGCGCCTGGAACAGTTTGGTCGAAGAAACGACGCGCGCCAGCGCGCCCAAAGGGCTTGGCGGCGGCAAAGGCGGCCGGCCGCTGCAATTCTTCGGCCTCGATGGCGACGCACTTGCCACCGCACGGCGTGCCTCGGCGATCGTCGAGTTCGATCGCGTCTGCGGCGGCGGCCTCGTTCCCGGCTCGGCGCTGCTTATCGGCGGCGACCCGGGCATCGGCAAATCGACATTGATCCTTCAGGCGATGGCCGCCCTCGCCACCGGCAAAAGTGGCCAGAAACTCGAATGCGCCTATGTCTCCGGCGAAGAATCGCTCGATCAGGTTCGGCTGCGCGCGCGCCGGCTCGGCGTCGCCGATGCGCCGGTGCGTCTGGCGGCGGCCACCTCGATCCGCGACGTCGCCGCAAGCCTCGACCGTGCCGATGCACCGCAAGTGGTGGCGATCGATTCTATCCAGACCATGTATCTCGACAATCTCGATAGCGCGCCCGGTACCGTCAGCCAGGTGCGCGCATCGGCACAAGAGCTGATCCGTCTCGCCAAGGCGCGCGGCTTCACCCTGCTGCTGGTCGGACACGTGACCAAGGAAGGCATGATCGCCGGCCCGCGGGTGCTCGAGCACATGGTCGATACGGTGCTCTATTTCGAAGGCGAACGTGGCCATCAATTCCGCATCCTGCGCGCGGTCAAGAACCGTTACGGTCCGACCGACGAAATCGGCGTCTTCGAGATGACCGACGTCGGCCTTGCCGAAGTCTCCAATCCATCGGCGTTGTTCCTCGGCGACCGGCAGCGTGAGGTCGCTGGGTCGGCGGTGTTCGCCGGCATCGAAGGCACGCGGCCGATGCTGGTCGAGATTCAGGCGCTGGTCGGGCCCTCGGCGCTCGGCACGCCGCGTCGCGCCGTGGTCGGCTGGGACGGCAATCGACTGGCGATGGTGCTGGCCGTTCTCGAGGCGCGTTGCGGCGTCGCAATCGGCGCCAACGACATCTATCTCAATGTCGCCGGCGGTTTGCGCGTCACCGAGCCGGCGGCGGATTTGGCCGTCGCGGCGGCGTTGGTGTCCGCGCTCGCGCACGAGCCGGTGCCCGCCGACATGGTCGTGTTCGGCGAGATCGGCCTGTCGGGCGAAGTCCGGCCGGTGAGCCAAGCAGACGCACGGCTCAAGGAAGCCGAGAAGCTCGGTTTTGCGACGGCGCTGATGCCGCCGCGGCGCGGCCGCGGTAAGGATCGTGCGGCATCGCCCGGCGCGTTCAAGACGCGCGAGATCGCGCACCTGAAACATTTGCTCAACTTGTTCGAGACCGCACCGCATAATCCTCGGCGGGCGAGCGCCGGAGGAGGACGTCCGTGACCGGATTCGACATAGCCATCATCGTCTTCGTCGTCGCATCGGGGTTGTTCGCCTTCGTGCGCGGCTTCATCAAGGAAGTGCTGTCGATCATTGCCTGGTTCGGCGCGTCGGTGGCGGCGCTCTACGCCGTGCCCTATCTGCACCCGTTTGCCATGCGATTCACGCCGAGCGACCGGCTGGCGAGCGCGGCGTCGGCGTTTGTCGCGTTCATCATCGCTCTGATCGTGCTCTCGCTGATCACCGCGGCGGTTGCCAACCGGGTCAAAGACAGTCCGGCCGGCGGCATCGACCGGACCTTCGGCTTCGTTTTTGGATTGGCGCGCGGCGCTCTGCTCGCCTGTCTGGTTTACGCGGCCATGCTGGTGGTCATGCCGGCGCTCGAGGCGTCGCCGCAATGGTGGACGCAAGCGCGGACGCGGCCGATGCTCGCCACCGGCCTGGCGATGCTGGGCCATTTGGCGCCCGGCGCCGGGCACTCGCAGGGCGCCGCCTCCGTCCAGCAGCAACTCCAGGACGCGTTGCATGCCCTCAGCATCCCCAAGGCCGGGCCGGCGCCGCAAGGCGGCTCGCCCGATTACTCGCCACAGGACCAGCACGATCTCGACCGGCTCTTCCAGCAGAACCAGGGCGCGCATTAGGCATAGCCATTGGCGCGCCGTCGCCGGCCCGGGCTGGGTGCGACAACCGGCGCTGGCAGTCGTGCCGCAATCCGTGTAGAAGGCTGTGGGCCTCGACGGCGACGGCCGGCGACACCATCTAAGGCTTGCGGCCGCCAGACGGCGGACGGCCCAAGCGCGCATAAAGGCGGTAGCATGCTGACCACCCACCCCTGGGACGACGACCATTTCCGGGAGGAATGCGGCGTTTTCGGGGTTTATGGCCATCCCGATTCGGCGGCCCTGACCGCGCTAGGACTGCATGCCTTACAGCATCGCGGTCAGGAAGCAGCTGGAATCGTCGCCTACGACGGCGAGCAATTTCACGCCCATCGCGGCCTCGGTCTGGTCGGCGAGAATTTCAGTTCCAAGGACGTCATCAGCCGGCTGCCGGGACATTCGGCCATCGGTCACGTCCGCTATGCCACCACCGGCGAAGTCGCGCTGCGTAACGTCCAGCCGCTGTTCGCCGATTTCACGTTCGGCGGCTTGGCGATCTGCCACAACGGCAATCTCACCAACTCGTATCAGCTGCGCAACCGTCTGGTGCGGCGCGGCAGCATTTTCCAATCGACATCGGACACCGAGGTAATCGTCCATCTCATCGCCACGTCGCTCAAGGACACGGTCGAGGAGCGGATGGCCGAGGCACTGCGCCAAGTCGAAGGCGCCTATTCGCTCGCGGCGCTGACCCAGCATGGATTGATCGGCGTGCGCGATCCGCTTGGCATCCGGCCGCTGGTGCTCGGCAAGCTCGGCGACGCATTCATCCTGGCGTCGGAAAGCTGCGCGCTCGACATCATCGGGGCCACGTTCGTCCGCGACATCGAAGCCGGCGAGATGATCTCGATCGGTCCCGGCGGCATCAAGAGCACCAAGCCGTTCGTCAACACGCATAAGCGGTTTTGCGTGTTCGAATACATCTACTTCGCGCGGCCCGACAGCGTCGTCGATGACCTGAGCGTCTACGAGGCGCGCAAACGCATCGGCATGCAATTGGCGCGTGAAAGCGCGGTGCCTGCCGACGTCGTCATCCCGGTGCCGGATTCCGGCGTGCCGGCGGCAATCGGCTATGCGGCGGAATGCCGGCTGCCGTTCGAGCTCGGCATCGTCCGCAACCATTACATCGGCCGCACCTTCATCGAGCCGACCGATCAGATCCGTCATCTTGGCGTGAAGCTAAAACACAATGCCAACCGCGTCAGCATCGAAGGCAAGCGCATCGTACTGGTCGACGATTCGATCGTCCGCGGGACCACCTCGACCAAGATCGTCGCCATGATCCGGCAAGCCGGCGCGCGCGAGGTGCACATGCGCATCTCCAGTCCGCCGACCACGCATTCGTGTTTCTACGGCATCGCGACGCCGGAACGCACCCAGCTGCTTGCGTCGGCGATGGACGTGCAGACCATGGCACAGCACATCGGCGCCGACTCCCTCGCCTTCGTCTCGATCGACGGACTCTATCGCGCACTTGGCCAGGCCAAGCGCGACGGCAAGGCGCCGCAATTCTGCGACGCCTGTTTCACCGGCGATTATCCGGTGCCGCTCGTCGATCACGACGCCGGCACGGTGTCAACCCAGCTTTCGCTTCTCTCTGAGACCGTCTGAGTGCCGGCGCTCGACGGTCGTCTCGCGCTGGTGACCGGCGCGTCGCGTGGCATCGGCGCGGCCGTGGCGCGGCGCTTCGCCGCTGAAGGCGCGCACGTCATCGCGGTGGCGCGGACCCAGGGAGCCTTGGAAGAACTTGATGATGCGGTGCGCGCGGCCGGCGGCGCCGCGACTCTAGTGCCGCTTGATCTGCGGGCGTTCGACGCGATCGATCATATGGGCGCGGCGCTCAATGAGCGCTTCCACAAGCTCGATATCGTTGCGGCGTGCGCCGGCGTGCTGGGCAGCCTGTCGCCGACGGGCCACATCGACCCGAAGCTGTGGACCGAAGTTTTCGATGTCAACGTGACGGCGAACTACCGCCTGATCCGATCGCTCGATCCGTTATTGCGCCGTTCCGACGGCGGCCGGGCAATGTTCGTCACCTGCGCCGCCGGCCGCGATCTCGCGCCATTCTGGGGTGCTTACGGTGCTAGCAAAGCCGCGCTCGAAGCACTCGTCCGGGTTTATGCCGCCGAGGTCATACGCACGCCGATCCGGGTCAATCTGGTCGATCCGGGTCCGGTGCACACGCGCCTGCGCGCCGAGGCGTTTCCCGGCGAGGATCGCGCGACACTCAAAACGCCGGAAGACGTGACCGGATTGTTCATACAACTCGCCGCGGCGGATTGTCCGCATCACGGCAAGATCGTCGGGCCTTAGGCGGCGGCGTTGGCCGACCGCGGCACGGGCACCTGCGACACGACACGGCCCGGCGGCAGGATCACCCGGACCACCGTACCGTGGTTCGGTACGCTTTCGATCACGAAGACGCCGCCATGCAGTTCGACGAGCTTCTTGGTCAGCGGCAAACCGAGACCCGTGCCGCCGCCGGTGCGGTTGAAGGCATTATCGACCTGGCCGAACGGCTCTAGCACCATCGGCAGATCGCTTTCGGAAATGCCAACACCGGTGTCGCGCACTTCGATGACCAAGCGATCGAATTCGATCGAAGCGCGCACCGCAACCGAGCCGCCGGCCGGCGTGAACTTCACACTGTTGGTCAGCAAGTTGAGCACCACCTGACGCAAGCGACGCTCGTCGCCGCGCACGCCGGCGACTTCGGGCGCAATCACGCGGACAAGGTTGATCTCCTGTGAAGTCGCACGGCGCGCGATCATGCGCACGCAGGAATCGATCAGGTCGGTGACGTCGACGACCTCGTCTGCCAATTCCAGGCGCTCGGCCGTGATCTTCGTCAGATCGAGAATGTCGTTGATCAACTCCAGCAAGTGGCGACCGCTGGCATTCAGGTCGCGCGCATATTCGAGATATTTGTCGTTGCCGATCGGCCCGAGCACCTCCCCACTGATGATCTCGGAGAACCCGATCACCGCGTTGAGTGGCGTGCGCAACTCATGGCTCATGTTGGCGAGGAATTCCGACTTGGCGCGCAACGCGGTTTCTGCCCGGCGATTGGCTTCGAACAGGCGGCCGACCAGTTTTTCCTTTTCCGTCTTGTTGCGGATGAGCGCGATCAACGACGCGAACGAGCGCCGCGCCATGAGGCTCAGGTTGAACGCGAACGCGAGATATAACACACCCAGCGCGATATGTGCCGGATCGCCGGCAGCGAAGGTGATGACGATGAGCGGCGCGACCACCGGCCAGACGAACGCATCGACCACCGGAACGTGCGCCGTGTAGCCCGACGCGATACCGCCGGCGAGCCCGGCAATGATGATCGGCACGAAACTGTCGGTCGGCGCATTCGATTGGATTGCGATCGCCATCGCCAAGCTGCCCCATTGGCAACCGGTCGCAGCGGCGAAGTAGGTGACCCGGCGAATCCACTGCTGCGGCTCGAAGTCGTCGTCGTGGCGATGCTTGTGATAGAGCCGCCACAGCACGATGCGAATGATGCAAATGCCCACGATGGATACGCCCCAACCGAGAAAGATGAGCGTATCGAAGACGAACGACAGCATGCCGACTGCTGCCAGCGTTACCAGCAGATTGGTGGCGACCGGCCACGGCGACGAATAGAGCATGTCCGCCAACTCGGACTGGACGGCGGCACTTTCGACGCGCGGCGTCGTCGCCGCCGCGTCCGCGTCGGCCGTAACGGTCGGGAGCTCGCGCGTCAACTGAGCGGGAATCATCGCCGCAGAGTCTAAAGACGATGTCCTAATAGTTTCCTAGACTTTGGCGGCATGTCGCTCAAATGCAGGCTGCCGCAAGAAGTTTCAAATGTCGTCTAAAAACGGCCACCCGAAGCGCGGGAATCAGCCCGCCGGACGGAAGATTCCGGGCGCAAAAGCGATCCGCTGCTGAGCCTGCTTCATGCGGTCGGTCGGACCGATCGCGATACCCCACTGGTCCATCCGGCCCGGCGGCCAGGTCCAGTCTTCTGGGCCGCGTGGTTTGTAGCTCTTGCCGATGCGCGTGATTTCGGCGGTGTACTCGATGACGACTTCGTCCGGCCCGACGAAATAAGCGAACACATTATTGCCCGGCCCATGTCGGCCAACGCCCCATTCGATCGCAAAGCCGCTTTCGCGCAGACGGCCAGCGCCGCGCATGACGCTGTCGATATCCGGCATTTCGAAAGCGATATGATTGAGCGTCGGCGCCGTGCCGCGGGCGAATGCCAGAACATGATGCTGATCGTTGCAGCAGAGGAACGTCATCATCCGCGTCTGGTCGATGATGCGGAATCCGAGATTGTCGACGTAGAAAGCGCTAATCGCATCGACATCGGCGGAATTGAGTACGACGTGCGTGACGCCCATCGGCCGGTCCGCCCGTGTGGTTGCGTCGGCATGGCGTCGGTCGCCGGTGATGACTCGCATCGTCCGGCCCTCCGGATCCTTGAACGCAAAACCGTAGCCGCCGCCCGGTTCGTTGATGGGGCCCGGCTTCTCAAGTTCGGCGAGACCCGCTTTTCTGAGGCTTGCATGAATGGCGTTGATCTCGGCCTTGCCGGGCGCCGTGAAATCGATGCGTAACAGCTCGGCGCGTGGCCGAGTGTGAAGTCCGAGAATGTGATGGTGCGCGCTGGTGCCACGCAGATAGACCGAACCGGGATGCTCGACCACCGGCGCCAAGCGCCAGATGTCGGTGTAGAAACGCGCGCGTGACTTGAGATCGGTGACACCCAGGTCGACGCTGCGCAATCCGTCGACCCGCCCACCTTTGGCGCCCGCGCGTCCGGTCGTTCCGGTTTTAGCCGGCGATTTCAGTGGCTTGACCATGGTCCTCCACCCCGCCGGAGGCCCCGGCAGCGCGCGTCACGTTCGCACAACAGGCGCTTGCCTGTCGAGACTTCGCATTCAGAATTCAGTTTTATAGTTTTTAAATCAGTGGGTTATGGCGATGTTCTGGTTTTTATCATAAGCAATGTTAGGAATTCTTCGCGAACGGATTCTGACCTTTGCGCAACATGAGCCGCAGGGGCACGCCGGGCAGGTCGAACTGCTCACGCAACAGATTCGCCAGATAGCGCCGCCAGCTGTCCGGCAGTTCCCCCGGCTTAGAGGTGAACAGGGCGAAGGTCGGCGGCCGGGTATTGACCTGCGTCATATAACGGAGCTTGAGCCGCTGGCCCCCAACGAGAGGCAGCGGATGACGCTCGAGCGCGCGCGCCAGGAGGCGATTGAGCGCGCCGGTCGGAACGCGGTGATTCCAAGCTGTATGCGCCTTCAGCGCCGCCGGCAGCAGCTTGGCCACGCCAGCGCCGGTTGCGGCCGACAGCGTCAGCGGCTGCAAGCCCGCCAGTTGCGGTAGCGACCCAGAAATCCGCTCGACGATGTCGGTCAACGCCTTCTTGGGCGCTGCAACCAGATCCCATTTGTTGGCGGCGAGCACGATCGCCCGGCCCTCGTCCGCGACGAGGCGCGCGATTGCCAAGTCTTGCCGCTGTACGCCGGCGGTGGCGTCGATAACCAGGACAACTACCTCGGCGAATCGAACCGCCTTGAGCGTATCGCCAACGGCGAGTGTCTCGGCGCCTTTGGCGACTTTCGCCTTGCGCCGCAGCCCGGCGGTATCGATGAGTTTGATCGGCTGACCGCGCCACCGCCATTCGATCGCGATGGCATCGCGCGTAACCCCTGGCTCGGGTCCGGTGAGGACGCGCTCCTCACCCAGCAGGCGATTGACCAGCGTTGACTTGCCGACGTTTGGACGACCGACCACGGCAAGCTGAAGCGCCACGGCGCGTTTTGCCGGTTCGGGCGCCGGCGCATCGCCGGACTCGGATTGCGCAAACGGCAACAGCGCATCGTACAGCGCCGAAATACCCTCGCCGTGCTCGGCCGAAACCGGCACCGGCGTGCCCAACCCAAGTTCGAACGCTTCGGCCAGTCCTGGCGGCGCGCGGCCCTCGGTCTTGTTGGCGACCAGAAGCACCGGCTTGCCCTGTCGGCGCAACCAGCGGGCAACGTCGCGATCGAGCGCCGTCACCCCCTCGCGCGCGTCGATCACGAACAGAGCGACATCGGCCGCCGCCAACGCCTTCTCGGTCTGCAGTCGGAGCCGTGCTGCCATGTCGCTACGCGTTGTGGTTTCGACGCCGGCGGTATCCGTCAGCCGTAGCGCGAGTCCGGCGAAATCGACGGCCACTTCGCGGCGGTCGCGCGTCAGTCCGGCCTCGCTCGCCACCAACGCCGTCTTACGGCCGGCCAAGCGATTGAACAGCGTCGACTTGCCGACATTGGGGCGGCCGACGATGGCGACGGAAAGCGGCATGGCGTTTAGCCTGTCACCGCAGCGCGGTCAGGTCGGCCTCATCGGTGATGACATAGAGCGAACCGCCCGCCACCACCGGATCAAGATAGACACCAGCCGAGAATGTCATTTGTCCGAGCGGCTGACCGCTATAGGGCGAGATCGACAATGCCTCGCCGTTGGACGAGACGACCACCAGGCGGTTGCCCGCCAGCACCGGCCCCGACCAACGCAACGGGTTTTTCTTGTCTTTCTCGTTCTCGTAACGCGGCAACGGCCGCACCCAACGCACGTGGCCGTCGGATCGCAACAAACAAACCAGATCGCGGTCGTTGGCCAAGACATAGATGTAGTC
>JAGWIH010000077.1 GCA_028866355.1 Alphaproteobacteria bacterium | reverse complement strand
AGCCGTTTCGACAGCATCCTGTTCTTCCCGGCATTCGATCATTTCATCGGACCCGATTGAACCCGTCGAATCGAGGAAATAGCACCGGTACTGAACCAAGTTCACCATAGCGAGCCCCCTCGCCGCGTCTCGACACGGCACGGCCGTGACGCCGGGAATTTGGAGGCACACCCATAGACCGATGCGATCACGATGGTCTGGGCGGCGTTTCTTCTTGTTCGTGACCGCCCACGACGACGGTCGGTCGAAGCCTCCGGTTTCCGCGCAAACTGTGGGCTGCAGGGCAATATGG
The DNA here is from genome assembly GCA_028866355.1 of Alphaproteobacteria bacterium. GTDB lineage: Bacteria > Pseudomonadota > Alphaproteobacteria > ATCC43930 > CGMCC-115725 > REEB95. The sequence goes on along the minus strand of JAGWIH010000077.1, from coordinate 8,801 downwards.
GTCAATGCGCCATGCCCTGATGGCGGCTGCGGAATCTACTGAGATAAAGCGTACGGCCGGCGGGAGATCGCGCTAAATGCGGGTTATTTCTCGGGCGAAACCAGGCCATGCCGAATCGCATAACGCACGAGCCCAGCGACGTCATGAATGTCGAGCCGCTCCATCAAGCTAGCCCGATGCGATTCAATCGTCTTCACACTGGCATCCAGCAACTGCGCGATCTGCTTGGACGATTTGCCTTCGGCGATCAGCTGCAGGATTTCACGCTGCCGCGGTGTCAAAAGATCGAGCGAATTGGCCTGACCCTCAGCACGATTGAGATAAACGTCGATCACGTGCTTTGAAATTGCCGGACTCAGGAAGATTTCGCCTCGCGCGACGGCCTCGATCGCCATTTCGAGCTCGCGTGGCGCGGACCCTTTGAGAACATAACCCGAGGCACCAGCTCGCAGCGCCTGGAGGACGTGGCTTTCGTCCGCATGCATCGACAGCATCACGACCCGAACTTGCGGATGATCTTTGACCAGCCGGCGGGTCGCCTCCAGCCCATTGAGACCGGGCATCGCGATATCCATGAGCACGACGTGAGGCTGCAGCTTGCCAGCGTGCTCAAGCGCCTCGCGCCCGTCACCTGCCTCGCCCACGACCTGGATACTCGGAAACTCGCCGATCAGGGATTTGAGGCTGGCGCGAATAAGCAAATGGTCATCGCACAGCAGGATACGGATCGGATTCATCGTCGTAATCAAGCCTCGCTGGCGTCAACGAACGTCACGACGCTCTCCCCAGAAGAAAAACACTATAGGCTTGGGCGTGAGCAAGATTAAACCGCAGCCGTCATGGCCGGAAAGCTTCATTGAACCCTGCGTTTATGCGGGTTTTCCAATCCTGAAATCAGGTTTTCCCTGATGAGCCGGGACTCCAGTGCCGTTTACACTCGGGCATGGTTGGTTCGCACATGGTGCCGGGGGATGATTGGTTAGCGCCGACCGAATAGGACAGGAATTACGACCTACCTGAACCAACCCGGCGATGGCGCAGCGCGAAATTACGTGCGGATAGACGCCGACGACGGGGTCATATTTCAATCGAGCCATAGTTGTAAGGCCTTGCCGGATTATTTTGGAAGGCAGGGTCAGCGTGCAACGAGCGCGCAAAGGATAAGGGTGGTGTTGGCGACCAATGACGGATAATGCCGAGTGGCTCACGCTCATCGCTGCCGCGGTGCCGGTGGCGCTTTATACGGCCGATGCCGATGCCCGGCTCACCGGACCGCGGATTGTCAGCGAAGCCTTGGCGCAATCGCTCGGTTACCAGCCGGCTGATTTCATCAACAATCCGGATTTGTGGATGTCGCGCGTCCATCCGGCCGATATGCCGGGGCTCCGCGCGCGTGCCGAAGAAATCGCCACGACCAGCTCGTTCGCCGTCGAGTACCGCTGGCTTGCTGCGGACGATAGCGAGCGGATCTTTGCCGAACACGCGGTGGTGATCGGCGACCAGCGCGGCCGCCCGTCTCGCATCCAGGGAATCGCGCTCGACGTCACGGAGCGCGCGTCGATGCAGCGTCAGCTCGGCCAGACGCAGCGGATGGCGGCGGTGGGCCGCATCACCAGCACCGTGACACACGAGCTCAACAATCTGTTGACCGTCATCATGTGGAATCTGGACCTGATGACGCGTTCGCTCGACGGTAACAGCAAGGATTTCGATCGCGCGCACATCGCGTTGAGCGCCGCACTCAACGGGACCAGCCTTCTGACGCAGGTCATGGGATTCGCACGCGGCGACCGCGGCGCGACCGATGCGATCGACGTCGGCGGCATGCTGACGCGGGTGACTCAGGTGCTGCGCTTCGTCCTCGGCGCCGACATCGCAATCGAGACCAATGTCGTGCCGGAATTGTGGCCCATCGAGGCAAGCCCCGATCAGCTCGAATTAGCGTTGGTCAATCTGGCCATTCACGCGCGGCAAGCGATGCCGGAAGGCGGCCGGTTGGTGATCGACGCTGGTAACCTGCCAGCGCGCGGACGGCCGCAAAATGAAAACAGCTTCGGGCGCGATGCGGTGGTGATTTCCGTCAGCGGCGCGGCGTCCGGTCCGGTCAGCCCGTCCCCGGAGGGCCGCGGCGGTGAAATGTTGGCGATGGTACGGAGTGTCATCGAGGCGGCCGGCGGCCGCCTGGCGCTTGGCGGGCCGGACGGCGCAACGCAGACGCGGCTGCTCTTGCCGCGGGCGGCCCCGGCCAGCGGCAAAACGACTTCGTCGGCCGATCGCCACGAGAACGGTAACGGGCACGCCGCCCACACGGTCCTGGTCGTGGAGGACGATCCCGACGTTCGTAACATCACCGTGGCGCGCCTCGGTGAATTCGGCCACCACGTGCTTGAAGCCGACAACGCCAAGGCGGCGCTCGATATCCTCGGCCGCGACGATGCGATCGACCTGTTGTTCACCGACATCGCGATGCCCGGCGGCATGAACGGACTCGAACTGGCGCGCCGCGCGCTCCAGTTGCGGCCCGGCATCGGGGTGCTCTTCGTTTCCGGCTATACCTCTTCGGCGCACACCGAAGGCAGCACGCCCGGCGAATTCCTGCAGAAGCCCTATCGCCAAGAAGATCTCGGCCGCGCGCTCAATCGGGCCTTGCATCGCGGCACCACCGCAGCCGCCTAGTTCGCGCGATTGCCGCCCGGTTTGAGCCGGCTGACGCTCTATGATCTACTAACGACAGTCATGCCACGCGCCCGGCCTCCTCGTCTGAAAACCGCAAACGACACAGAGTCGGACACGCTCCGCGTGCTCGTCGTCGAAGACGACGAGCTAGTCCGCGAAGCGACCGTCGGCAATGTCGTCGACCTTGGCCATCAGGTCGTCGAGGCCGCTGACGCCGATGCGGCGTTGCAGATTCTCAACGACGACGATGCCATTAACGTGCTGTTCGCCGACGTACGGTTGCCCGGCAAGGATGGCCCACAGCTCGTTCGCGAGGCGCGCCAACGACGGCCGACGCTCAAGGTGATCCTGACCAGCGGCGGACCGGCGCCCGAGGCGCCGGCCGGCGGCATGGTCTGGCTCGGTAAACCCTACAAGTGGGATGATCTGAAGCGCGCATTCGAACAGGTGCGCGACCGGTACCGCTAACGGCTGCGATCCTGCGGCAACCGGCCGGCGCGACACACAAAAATCACCGTTTGTCACAGCGTCCTTAGCTAGGCTTTCCAAACGTTGCGCGGCGGACCCGCCAGCGCGCCCGGTCACCGGGCAGGGAGCCGGAAATGCGTCCCGTTCGGCACGCCATCGTAATCGCGATGGCCATTTTTGCGGGTTGGCTGGTCGTCGTCGAAAGCGGCAACGATAACATGCCGCGTGCTCAAACCGCGAACGTGGCTCCGGCTCCAGCACCGACGCCTGTGGGCGCGCCGACCGCCGTGCTTGCCAAAGACAAGGCACAAGCCATTCTCGGCAAGCCGGTCACCAGCACCAAGGGAGAGGCTATGGGTCGTATCGTCGACGTCATCGTCGACAAGGCCGGTACGACCCGCGCTGCGATCATCGACTTCGGCGGCTTTCTCGGTGTTGGCAGCCGCCAGATTGCAGTCGACTGGGCCGCGCTGCATTTCTCGCCGGCCGGCCAGCCCGAGCGCATCACGCTCGATCTGACGCGCGACCAACTCAAATCGGCTCCGCAATATGAGAAAGGCAAGCCGGTTGTGGTGCTGGAGGGATCGGGCCACACCCAGCCGCTGGCGGAGGGCGAGTACCCATTGGATCACTGACCGTGGATGCCGAAGCGTGCAAGCTTACGAAGCGCTTGGTTCAGACGTGCACCACTCGCCTGTACCGGCACCGGTATCCGCGCCCGTGCACGCGCCGTCGCGACACAGTCTGCGGGGCCTCGACGGTTTCAATTTTTTCATCGCCAACATCCAAACCGGCTTCGGACCGTTCATCGCCGTCTATCTGACGGCGCAGGCATGGACCCAGGTCGATATCGGCTTCGTCCTGACGTTGAGCGGGTTCGTGGCGCTGGCCTGTCAGGTGCCGGCCGGCATTCTGGTCGACGCCGTGACCCACAAACGAACAGTCGCCGCGATAGCGGCGGCAGCCATCGCGGCCAGCGCGCTCATGCTCGCCGCGTGGCCGATCCTGCCTTTGGTTCTCAGCGCGGAAATCCTGCATGGCGTGGCCAGTTGCCTGATGACGCCGGCCATCGCGGCGATCAGCTTGGGCTTGGTCGCGGCGCATGAAATTGGCGAGCGCTTGGGCCGCAACGCGCGCTATGCCTCTGCCGGCAATGGTATTGCGGCGGTCTTGATGGGCGCTTCCGGCCGGTTGTTCTCCAACCGCGCCGTGTTCGTATTGACGGCGTTGCTCGCCGTTCCGGCGTTGATCGCCTTGTTCCACATTCGGTCGCGGGAAATCGATCCGGTACGCGCGCGCGGCGGTAAGCCCGGCACGCAGCCGCACCAGTCGCCGCTGCATGGCATCGCCGATAATCGCGGGTTGCTGGTCTTCGGCGCTGGCATGATCCTGTTCAGCCTGGCCAACACCCCGATGCTGCCGCTGGTCGGCGCGATCATGACGATGCGCTCGAGCCAATGGGCGACCGTGCTGATCGCCGCCTGTATTGTCGTGCCGCAAATCTTCGTGGCGATCTTTTCACCGTGGGTCGGACGCCGATCCGAAAGCTGGGGTCGACGGCCGCTGCTGATCGTGGGATTTGCCGCGCTGCCGATCCGCGGCGTCTTGTACGCGCTCATCGCGAGCCCGTACTTGTTGGTGGTGGTGCAGATTCTCGACGGCATTTCGGCGGCCGTGCTGGGCGTGATGGTGCCGCTCATCGTCGCCGACATCACACGGGGCACCGGCCGGTACAATGCAGCACTTGGCACGGTCGGGGCTGCTGCGGGGGTCGGCGCTGCGGTCAGTACGACTTTGGCCGGTTATGTCAACGACCGGCTGGGCAGCACGGTGGCGTTCCTTGGCCTTGCGGGCGTCGCGTTAGTCGGCGTCATCCTCATGCTGTTGTTCATGCCCGAAACGCGACCCGCGGAACGCTGACGCAGATTTGATAATGGATACTCAATCGAAATCACCCTCGCGCCCGGATCCTAGTACCGGCGATTTCTACATCAGCGCGGCGACTTCCGCGGCCGAACGCCGCCCGCCGCGCGCGCTCAAGCACGGTGACACGTTTGCCGTGTTCGACGACAACGGTGACGTAACCGGCGGCGACCTGGGTCCGGCGGGCCTCTATTATCGCGATACGCGCCACCTGTCGCATTTTGTCGTATCGCTCGACGGCGACCGCCCGCTCCTGCTGAGTTCAACGGTGCGCGACGACAATGCCGTTCTGTCGGTCGACCTCGCCAACCCCGATCTGCACCGCGGCGGCCGACTGACGTTGCCGCGCGACACCATCCACATTCGGCGGACCGCGTTCCTGTGGCGGGGCGCCTGCTATTTACGGCTCGCGGTGCATAATTTCGATCGCCAGCCGCGTAGTATCCGCCTCGGATTGGAGTTCGCTGCCGATTTTCGTGACCTGTTCGAGATCCGCGGCAGCGTCCGCGAACGCCGGGGAACGTTGGCGATCGAACGGCACAGCGCTTCGACGGTCGTGATGCGCTACCGCGGACTCGACGACGTCGTGCGTACCACGCGGCTCGACTTTGCGCCGGCTGCCAATAGGTTGACCGACGACGCGGCCGAATACGATTTGACGCTCGCGCCGGGTGAACGCGCGAGCTTTTTCCTGACCGTTCGCTGCGACGCCGACACGCCGGCGCGGCCCAACGCCTTTTTCGGCGCGATGCGGGCGGCCCGCCGCGATCAGCGGGCGGCGACGTCGCGCGCCGCCGTGATCGACGGCTCCAACGCCGTGCTCAATCGCATCCTGTGCCGGTCGGTCGCCGATATCTACATGCTGCTGACAGATACGCCCGAAGGCGCTTACCCCTATGCGGGCATTCCGTGGTTCAGCACGCCGTTCGGCCGCGACGGCATCATCACCGCGCTCGAATTGCTGTGGTTCGATCCGGCCATCGCCAAAGGCGTTCTGCGCTTTCTTGCCGCCACACAGGCGGACCATGTCGATCCCGAGCATGCCGCGCAGCCGGGCAAGATCCTGCACGAAATGCGCCAGGGCGAGATGGCGCGGCTTGGCGAGGTGCCGTTCGGCCGCTATTACGGCACGGTCGACGCCACGCCGCTGTTCGTCCTGTTGGCCGGCCGCTATTTCGCGCGCACCGACGACCGTGAGACGATCAAGGCGCTGTGGCCGCATATCGACGCCGCGTTACGCTGGATCGACCGTGACGGCGACCCGGATCGCGACGGCTTTGTCGAATATGCCGCTGTCCCCGGCAAGGGGCTCTTCAATCAGGGCTGGAAAGATTCCGAAGACGCCATCTCGCACGCCGACGGTACGCTGGCGCACGGCGCCATCGCCTTGTGCGAAGTCCAGGCCTATGTCTATGGCGCCAAGCGCGCGGCAGCGGCAATTTGCCGGACGCTCGGCATGGAAGCGCGCGCGGCTGAATTGGAAGACGCCGCACAGGCATTGCGGCGTCGCTTCGATGCCGCGTTCTGGTGCGAGGATCTCGGCACCTACGCGCTGGCGCTCGATGGCGACAAGCGTCCGTGCCGTGTCGTGAGCTCCAACGCGGGCCACGCGTTGTTCGCCGGCATCGCCGAACCATCGCGCGCAAGACAAGTGGCGGCAAGTTTGCTTGGCCGCGAGTCCTTTTCGGGTTGGGGCGTGCGTACGTTGGCCGCATCCGCGCGCCGCTATAACCCGATGTCGTACCATAACGGCTCGGTCTGGCCGCACGACAATGCCCTCGTCGCCCTTGGCTTGGCGCGTTACGGCCTGAAGCGCGAAGCCCTCGCAATCTTTGACGCGCTGTTTGCCGCGGTTCAGCACATGGACCTGTTGCGACCGCCCGAGCTGTTCTGCGGCTTTCCGCGACGGCACGGCGTGGGGCCCACGCGTTATCCCGTCGCCTGCTCGCCGCAGGCCTGGGCCAGCGCGACGCCGTTGGCCTTGGTCGAGGCGTGCCTCGGGCTTCACTGCGACAGCATCCGCGGCGAGATTCGTCTCGAAAATCCGATCTTGCCGCAGGCCGTCGAGGAACTGCGCCTGCGCCGCGTTCGCATCGGCGATGGTGAAGTCGATCTTCTTCTGCGCCGGCATGACGGTGAGGTCGCCGTCACCGTCCTCCGGCGTCACGGCGACATCCGCGTCATCGTTGTGAATTGAACGGCCCCGCGCACCCGCGCCAAGCCAAGTCCTGATGCGGTTCACGGCCCGTTCCGGCGACCGCTTTCCAAGCCGCGCGCGTTAGGCTACACAACCCTATGCCCTTCGGGGCAAGGGGCCGCCGGCAGAAGCGGCCCGGCTAGGGAGCGACCGAACGTGGCGGAGATCATTCTCGAAGCGCGCGGTCTGTCCAAGGAATTCCTTGGCTTCGCCGCCGTGCGCGATGTCTCGCTGAAGGTCAACCGCAACTCGATCCACGCGTTGATCGGGCCCAATGGCGCCGGCAAAACCACCGTCTTCAATCTGCTGACCAAGTTTCTTGAGCCGACGTCCGGCTCGATCGTCTTCATGGGTCGCGACATCACGCGCGCCAAGGCGGCCGACGTCGCGCGTCTGGGCATGGTGCGGTCGTTCCAGATTTCAGCCGTGTTTCCGCACATGACCGTGCGCGAGAACGTCCGGGTCGCGCTGCAGCGGCCGCTCGGCACGTCGTATCAGTTCTGGCGCCCGATCGAAGCGATCGCCGATCTCGACGGCCGGGCGGACGCGGTGCTGGCCCTGGTCGGGTTGCGCGATCAAGGCGATTTGCTGGCGGCCGAGTTGCCCTATGGTCGCAAACGCGCGCTCGAGATCGCGACGACGCTGGCGCTCGAGCCGGCGTTGCTGCTGCTCGACGAACCGATGGCTGGGCTCGGTCTGGAAGACATCAGACGCATTTCGGCGCTGGTGCGCGAAGCCGCGAAGACGCGCACGGTTCTGATGGTCGAGCACAATCTGTCGGTGGTCGCCGATCTCTCGGACGTCATCACCGTGCTGACGCGCGGCCGCGTCCTCGCCGAAGGGCCCTACCGCGAGGTCGCGAACAATACCGACGTGCGCGAAGCCTATCTCGGAACCGGGACCGGCCATGCTTAGCCCGGCCGCCGACACGCTGCTCGACGTTCGCGGGCTCGAAGCCTGGTACGGCGAATCGCACGTGCTGCACGGCATGGATTTCACGGTGGCGGCGGGCGAAGTCGCCACTCTGCTCGGCCGCAACGGCGCCGGAAAAACCACGACGCTCAAATCGATCATGGGCATCCTGCCCGAGCGGCGCGGCGCCATCACCTTCGAAGGGCAAGCCATCGTCGATCTGCCGGCCTACCGCATCGCGCGGCTCGGCATCGCCTATTGTCCGGAGGACCGCGGCATCTTCGCCGGCCTTTCGGTCGAGGAAAACCTGATACTGCCGCCGGTGATCGCCGCGGGCGGCATGCCGGTCGACGAAATCTACGAGCTCTTTCCCAATCTGCTCGAACGCCGCGCCAGCCAAGGCACCAAGCTGTCGGGCGGCGAGCAGCAGATGCTGGCGATCGCCCGAATCCTGCGCACGGGTGCGCGATTGCTGCTGCTGGACGAGCCGACCGAAGGCTTGGCACCGGTGATCGTGCAACAGATCGGCGCGGTCATCGGCCGGCTCAAGCAGGCCGGCTTCACCATCCTGCTGGTCGAGCAGAATTTCCGCTTTGCGGCGACCGTCGCCGACCGCCACTTCGTG
>JAGWIH010000076.1 GCA_028866355.1 Alphaproteobacteria bacterium | reverse complement strand
GAGCCCGAAATCGTGAAGAACGGCACGTTCGCCTCGCCGGCGATGGCGCGCGCAAGCAGCGTCTTGCCGGTGCCCGGCGGGCCGACCAGCAGCACGCCTTTCGGAATCTTGCCGCCGAGGCGCTGGAACTTTTGCGGATCCTTGAGGTACTCGACGATTTCCTCGAGCTCGCTCTTGGCCTCGTCGATGCCGGCGACGTCGTCGAAGGTGATGCGGCCGACCTTTTCCGTCAGCAGGCGCGCGCGGCTTTTGCCGAAGCCCATCGCCCGACCGCCGCCGCCTTGCATCTGGCGCATGAAGAAAATCCAGACGCCGATCAGCAACAGCATCGGGAACCACGAGATCAGAATGCCGAACAGCGACGGCATGTTCTCTTCGGTCGGCGTCGCGCGGATCCCGACACCCTTGTCGAGCAGGCGGCTAACCAGATTCGGATCGTTCGGCGCGAAGGTCGAGAAGTCGCGACCGTCGTTACGCTTACCGGTGATCGTGCTGCCCTGCGCGCCGGTCTGGATCGTGACCTGGCGGATCTCGCCACGATTCACGTCGTTGATGAATTCGGAATAGGCGAGGCTGGGCTGCGGCGTATGCGTGGTCGAACTCTGGAACAGGTTGAACAGAGCAACCAGAAGCAAGCCAATGATGATCCAGAGGGCGAGGTTCTTGCCGAAATTGTTCACGAGTCTAAAGGCCTTTCCTTGCCGAGCCGGCCGCCCATTGTTACCAAGGCTCTAGGGCCGGATATCCTGCCCCCTCGCCTTCCAATGTTACTACATAAGAAGGCTTTGCGCTTAAACAACTGTTACCCAAAGGCCCGAGAGCGGCCGCAACGGCGCAAATGCGGCGATTTCGCGACCGGCGAGCCGGGTGTCAATTCCCGGCCGGCACCAACCGAGTGTCGGTACCGCCGCTAAACCGCCGGCATCGGACAAGGCCGGCAAAGTTAACCGAACGACCGCCGGCACCCGACCATTGCTGCCTTCGGCAGCCAGTCGCGCCGCGCCGTCGTCGCCGAGCGGTCCGACGGATAGCCCGGCCGGTGCTTCGGCCGGTACCGCAATGGCGAACCGACCGTCCCAATGCAGCCGTGCGCCCGGCGGCGCGGCCTGACGATCGCTAATCGCCGCCGCCTCGCGACAAATCAGGATATGGTCCGTTTTGGCCACCAGCTGACAACCGCCCAATGTCCGGCCGCCGCCGATGTCGGCCGGTAGCGACCCGTAAAGACGTTCGAGTTGCTCGAGCCGGACCGGATAATCGGCGCCGCTTACCGTCGCTAGGATCGCGGCGAGCGCGCGCAGGCCGACTTCGGCCGGTGCCGCTTTGAGCGCGGCGGCGTTGAGCCGGGCGTAGCCGAGCGGATCAAGCGCGACGGCGCGCGCCAACGTCGCTGTCACCATCGTCTCGAGCGCGCCGCGCGCGCGCGCCAGGCGCGCGGCCGTCGCTGCCAACCGCTCCGCTGACAATCCTTCCTCGGCGAGGAGGGTTCGCGCCGCTCGCAATCGCACGCGCTGAAACGCAGGATCGCGATTCATCGGATCCTCGACCGGCGTGACGCTGCGTTCGCGCACGGTCGCGCGCAGCCGTTCGGGCGGGATCGTCAGCAACGGGCGCAGCACCCGACATGTCCGCCGGATGCCGACCGGCGCGATGCCAGCCAAGCCGTCGAGGCCGCTGCCGCGCGCCAGGCGCATGAGCAGCGTCTCGGCCTGATCGTCGCGATGATGCGCCGTCAAAAGATGAAGCACGCCGGCATCCGCGCACCAGCTTTCGAGCAACCGGTAGCGCGCGCGGCGAGCCGCGTCTTCGAGATTGCCCGCAGACGGCGCGCTGCCGCAGACGAGAACCTGGTGGGCGACGCCAAGCGCGGCGAGCGCCCGGCCGACTCCGGCGGCTTCGTTCGCCGATTCAGGCCGCAGGCGGTGGTCGACGATCAGCGCGGTGACGGTGCCGCCTTGGGCGCGCGCCCAACGATCGGCGAGTATCGCCAGCGCCATGCTGTCGCCGCCGCCGGAACAGGCGACCGCCAGATGCGGCGCGGTTTCGAATGGCGCGAACCGCGCCATCAACTGCTCGAACTCTACCGCAGTGAGCGGTGTCATCGAGCCAGCGACGGCGCCTTCCATCGCGTCAGCAACCCAGGTGGTGTTTCTCGGCGGTCGCCGGGCCGCGCACATTGGCAGGCATCTGCGGGAAATCGTGATCGAGCCGCTGGAGCGCCGTGCAGGCATTGGTTTTCTGGCCCATGTTGCCGAGTGACATGGCGAGCTTCAGCAGATCGTCTGGCGCTTTTCCGCTTTTGGGATATTTTTGATAGCCCTCGGCGAAGGCGATCGCCGCGTCCTTCCAATTCTTGCGCACGTAAAAGGTCTCGCCGAGCCAATATTGCGCATCGCCGGCGAGCGCATCCTTTGGATGTTGCGTGACGAAGGCGCGCAACGCCTGTTCGGCACCGGGATAATCGGCCTGGCGCAACAACGCGAAGGCCGCTTGGTATTGCTGGTTCGGCGTTGTGGCGGGCGCGTTCGCCGATGCCGCCGCCGGAGCCCTGCCGGGCGCCGCCGGTGGCGCGTTGCCGCCAGCCGGAGCGCCATGTTCAAGCGTCGTCAGCCGCATGTCGACGTCGCTCGACAGCTTGTCGAGCCGCGCGCCCAGTTGGCTGATGGCGTTGTTAAGGGTTTCGACTTTGCCGGTGAGATCGCGCATCTGGTCTTCGAGACGCGTCATCCGATCTTCGTCTTGCAAGGCGGCTGGCCCGGACGCTTGCGGGGCTTGGCCGGTCGCCGGCGGCGGATTGCCCTGATAAACTTGCCGCTGCAGGGCGTCGAGGTCTCGCTGCATGCGGTCCAATCGATCGCTCAATGCGGCCGCGTCGCCGTTATTCTGCGCAGGTGCCACCTGGATCGAGCCCAGCAGCGCGACAAGCGCCAATACAATGATCCGGAAACGCATCACGGCCGCGGTCCTTCGCGTGAACAGTGATGATCGAGCATTAGGGCAAAAAAAGGGCGCCTGCCCCTCCGCGACCGATCCGTCGCTGGTAGGAAGCAGGCGCCTCTTCGTCCGTTCGAACGTCGTCGTCCGTTACTGAACGACGGTCACGCCGCGGCGGTTCTGCGCCCACGCCGCTTCGTTATCGCCGATCACCGCCGGACGCTCTTTGCCGTAGCTGATCGTCGTGATGCGGTTGGCGTCGATACCGAGAGCGACCAGTGCGCGCTTCACGGCGTTGGCGCGACGAGCGCCGAGCGCCAGGTTGTATTCGCGCGTGCCGCGATCGTCGCAGTGACCTTCGACGGTCACTTTCACGTTCGGGTACTTCTTCAGCCAAGCCGCCTGGCGTTCGAGAGTCTGTTCGCCTTCCGGCTTGATGTTGGATTTGTCGAAGTCGAAGAAGACGCGATCGCCGACATTCTGCACGAAGTCTTCGCGCGAGCCCGGCGCCGCAGCCGAAGCTGCCGCCGTACCGCCCGCATTGGCACCCGACTGCGGCGAGGTCTGACAGGCCGCCAGGAACAACATCGCCGCGATCACACAAAGTGACCTAAAATTCATTTTCCGCTCCTTGTTGGAATCACGTTCGTGATGGCAGTGCCCGGAGGGGCCCCCTCTCACGCCCAGAACCTCATAATTACAGGCCCGTAGCGCAGACGAATTGGAGGCGACTATAGCGCTGGCCTTGTCAGGGAAGCAAGGGGGACCAGGCCGGATCGGAAGCATCCGTCGGCGTGACAACTTCGCGTTCGTTGTAGCCGGTCAAATCAATGGTGTAGAGGCGGCTCGATGCGCCCCGCCCACGCGCGTCGGCAGGCGTCTGGCGGAAGTAGATCAACACGCGCCCATTCGGTGCCCAACTTGGTCCCTCGACGAGGAAGCCGCTGGTTAGAAGTCGTTCACCAGAGCCGTCCGGGTGCATCACGCCGATATAGAACTGACCATTGTCGATCTTCGTGAAGGCGATCAAATCTCCGCGCGGCGACCACACCGGCGTGCCGTAACGGCCGGAGCCGAAACTGATGCGGTGGATGTTGCTCCCGTCGGAATTCATAACGTAGAGCTGTTGCGAGCCGCCGCGATCGGAATTGAACACGATGTGCTGGCCATCAGGCGAAAAACACGGCGACGTGTCGATCGCGTCGGTGCTGGTTATTTGAACGGCACGCCGCGTGCGCAGATCGAGCGTGTAGATTTGACTCGCCCCATGCAGCGACAGACTCATGATCACGCGATTGCCGTCAGGTGAGAAACGCGGCGCGAAAGTCATGCCAGGGAAATCGCCGAGCACTTCCTGCTGGCCGGTATCGATATTGAACAGGTACACCCGCGGCGTTCCGCGCGCGTATGAGAGATAGGTGATCTCCTGGGTCGACGGCGAAAAACGCGGCGTCAAGACCAGCGCCTTGCCGTCGGTCAGGTAACGGTTGTTCGCGCCGTCCTGATCCATGATGGCGAGCCGCTTGATGCGGTGATCGAGCGGACCGCTTTCGGCGATGTAGACGATGCGCGTATCGAAGTAGCCGTCTTCACCGGTGATGCGCTTATAAATGGCATCGGCGATGATATGCGCGATACGGCGCCAGTTCGACGCGGTCGTGGTGTATTTCAGGCCGGTCAGCTGCTGTTGCGCGAAAACATCCCACAGCCGGAATTCGACCTCAAGTCGGCCGTCCGGCATCGGCGTCGCGCTGCCGGTCACCAACGCCTGGGCGTTGATGACGCGCCAATCGTTGTAGTTTGGTGGAATGTGCGATGCCGGATCCTTGTCGACGAAAGCCTGCGGATCGATCGGCTTGAATAGACCGGACCGCTCCAGGTCGGCCGACAATACCTGCGTGATGTCGTTGGCCGACGGCGCACCGCCCGCGAAGTTGGGAATGGCGATCGGCAGCGGCTCGATCTTGCCGCGCGTAATATCGAGGTGGAGCTCGGCGCGTGCCGACAGCGGCAAAACGCAAAGCACCGCAAGGATTACAAGTGTGAAAGGTTGAAGCAGGCGATTCATGAAAGGTCCTTGGGGTCAAAGGTTATCGTGAATGTTTGCCATAGGTCATATTTTTGTGGCGGAAGTTTGAGCGGCTGACATCTCGGATTGAATAAGGCACGGCGCGCGCTTTCGGCCGCCGCCTGGAAGAATGGGTCGCTCAGGTGGTCCGGATTCATCAGCGTTGCGGACCGCACCGTGCCGTCCGGATTCATGTAAACGTGGAATTCCGGCATCAAATCCTGCGCGTTCGGCGCGCCCGCAGTCTGTAGTTCCCAACATTGTTCGATCTGCTGCTTGACGAGGTCGAGCTCGCTCACCGAGAGCTGGGCGCCGAGCGGCGCGATCGGCTGCGATGACGGCCGCGGTTTCGCCGGCTGCTGGGTCGGCTGATCCTGCGGCAACGGCTTCGACGCAAGGTTCTTGAGCAACGTGTCGAAGGCCATGTCCTGCTTCTTCTGCGGCGGCAGCGGTTGCGGCGGCTGGGGCGGTTGCGGCGCGACCTCGGGCTTTGGCGGCTGCTGTTTCTCCGGCACCTGCACGTCAGCCGGCTTGGGCATCGGTGGCGGCGGGGGCGCGGCCTTCGCCTGCTGCGGCTGCGGCGGCGTCGGCTTTGGTTGTTGGGCTTGAACGACCTTGGGCGGCGCCTTCGGCTTCGGCGGGGTAAAGGCCTTCATGGTGGCCAGCGTCTTCGGCCCGATATTCACGACCTCGACGACGAGCGGCTGCTCCTCGTCGATATGCGTCTCGAACACCGATGGCAGGCCAAGCACCACCGCGAGCACGACCAACAGGTGCAACGCGGCGGACAATATGAGGCCGCGCCGTTCCGGCATGTTATCGGTATGCGCAACCGTCACTTCAACGCCGCAAAGCCTTCGTGTTCGTCCCCGGCAGTTCGGCGATCAACGAAACCTTGGTGAAACCCGCCGAGCTCACGACTCCCATGATCTCGAGCACCCGGCCATAGTCGATCGCGCGGTCACCGCGCACATAGATCGTGGCGTTGGGATTGTTGTTGGTGATCGCCACCAGCCGCGGACCAAGATCCTTCGGATCGATCTTGTTGTTCTGCAGATAGACCTCACCTTTGGAATCGATGGTGATGACCAACGGTTCCTTCGGTTCGTTGATGGCCGGCGCCTGGGTCTGGGGCAAATCGACCGGCACGCCCACCGTCAGCAACGGCGCCGTCACCATGAAGATGACCAACAGCACCAGCATGACGTCGACCATCGGCGTGACGTTGATCTCGGACATCGGCCGATAGCGGGCTGAGCGGGTGCCCGCGTCGCGCGATCCCGGAAGCGTCGCGGCCATGTCAGTGCGCCTTCTCGTCGAGTTGCCGCGACAGGATGGCGCTGAACTCGGTGGCGAAGGCCTGCAGGCGGCCCGCGTAGCGGCTGAAATCGGTCGAGAATTTGTTGTAAGCGATGACCGCTGGAATCGCCGCCACCAGGCCAAGCGCGGTGGCGAACAGCGATTCCGCGATGCCGGGCGCAACCACCGCCAGGCTCGTGTTCTTGACCGCCGCAATCGCCTGGAAGCTGTTCATGATGCCCCACACCGTGCCGAATAACCCGACGAACGGCGCGGTCGAGCCGACGGTAGCGAGGAACGACATATAGCGTTCGAGCCGATCCATCTCCCGGCCGAGCGTGATTTGCATGACGCGTTCGACGCGTTCCTTGAGATTCGCGCGCATGCTGGTGCTTTCGATCAGGCCCTTGGCGACGCTGCGCCGCCACTCGCGCATTGCCGCGGCGAAGACCGCAGACATCGGATCCTCCGGCCGTTCGCCGACGCGGTCGTAGAGATCGTCGAGCGACCCGCCGGACCAGAAGCTTTCCTCGAACTGCTCGGCATCGCGATGGAGGCGCCGCAGCTTGCTCGCCTTGTCGAAGATCACCGCCCACGACCAGAACGAGGCCGCAAGCAAGAGGAACAGCACGAGCTTGACGATCGTGTCCGCCTGCATGAACAGGGTGAACATCGAAAGATCGTGCGGCGCCGCGGAACCCGCGAGCGCCACCTGATCGATCGGTGTAGGCGGACTTGCCAGCGTGTTGACGGCATTGTCGATGACGTTACCGGCCATTGGCTTTGATCACCTTTGGAGTTGGAGAGGTTTGGGGATCGAATTGCGCTACGGCGGCCGCGAGCGGCGGCGGCAGGCGCGTTGGCCTGCCGCTTTTGGCGACGCAGACGACGGTGCAGGTCATGGCGAACAGCCGCGCGCCGCCGCGCGCGATCGTCTGTTCGAGATCGATCGCGGCGCCGCTGGCGCCGAGCACGCGGGTTTGAACGACGAGTTCGTCGTCGAGCTGCGCCGGCGCGAGATACTCGGCGGCAAGCTTGTGCACGGCGAGGACAACGCCGGATTCGTCACGCAACCTGCCGTGCGACGCGCCCAAGGCGCGGATCGCTTCGCTGCGCGCCCGTTCGGCAAACTTGAAATAATTGGCGTAATAGACGACACCGCCGGCGTCGGTGTCCTCGTAATAGACGTGCACCGGATACTGATGGACGCCATCGGCAAGGCGGCCTTCGCGCGGCAGATTCATGCCGGCTCCTCCTCGCTGTCCTTGGCGCCGAGTAGATCGAGCTGCGAGCCCTTGGGCCGCACCGGCTTGAGATCGAGATAAAGGAATCCGGCATCGGTCAGCATGCGGCCGCGCGGCGTGCGATGGACAAGACCTTGCTGCACGAGATACGGCTCGATCACGTCTTCGATGACGTCACGTTCCTCGCCGAGCGCAGCGGCGACGGTTTCGGCCCCCACCGGACCACCGCCGTAATTCTTGCCGATGCACAATAAATAACGGCGATCCATTGCGTCGAGGCCGCGTCCATCGACTTCGAGCCGTTGCAACGCCGCGTCGGCGATCTTGACGTCGACCCGCGCCGCACCGCCGACCGCGGCAAAATCGCGCACGCGGCGCAACAGGCGCGACGCAACGCGCGGCGTGCCGCGCGAACGCCGGGCGATTTCATCGGCGCCTTCGGCGTCGAGCGTCATGCCGAGCACGCGCGCGCCGCGCGCCACGATCTCGCGCAGCTCGGCCGCCTCGTAGAATTGCAAACGCAGCGGAATGCCGAAGCGCTCGCGCAACGGACGGGTGATGAGCCCGGCACGTGTCGTCGCGCCGATCAGCGTGAACGCCGGCAAGTCGATGCGCACGGAACGCGCCGCCGGGCCTTCGCCGATAACCAGATCGAGCTCGAAATCCTCCATCGCCGGGTAAAGCACCTCTTCGACCGCCGACGCGAGCCGGTGAATCTCGTCGATGAACAGCACGTCGCGCGGCTCGAGGTTGGTCAAGATCGCGGCGAGATCGCCGGCGCGTTGAATGACCGGACCCGACGTGGCACGAAAGCCCGCACCCATTTCGCGGGCGATGATCTGCGCCAATGTCGTCTTGCCGAGACCCGGCGGGCCCGACAGGAGAACGTGATCGAGTGCCTCGCCACGCGCGCGCGCCGCCTTGATAAAGACCGCGAGGTTGTCGCGCACCGTCTTCTGGCCGACGAACTCAGCCAGCGTCGCCGGACGCAGCGACAGCTCGGCATCCTCAGGTCGACGGTCGGCGGACAGGATGCGCGGCGCGGTCATCGGCCGAGTTCCCGCAAACCGGCTTTAATCAAGGCGTCGAGCCGCGCCGAGCGGCCGAGCCGGCGCGCCGCCTCGGCCACCGCGCCGTAAGCGTCGCCGCGCCCGTAGCCGAGGTTGACCAGCGCCGAAACCGCATCCGCGGTCGCGCCGTCCGCCGCGTCGGTGACGACCGCGACCGGCGCCAGCGCCGCGGCTTTGTCCTTCAGCTCGGTCAGGATGCGGACCGCGAGTTTCGGTCCGACGCCGTCGGCGCGCGTGATCGACGCCTTGTCCTGCGCGACGATCGCGGTCGCCAGCTCGGCGGGACCCAGCGTGCCCAGGATCGCCATGGCGATGCGGGCGCCGACACCCTGCACCGACAGCAACAGCCGGAACCAGGCGCGTTCGGCTTCGTCGAGGAAACCGAACAGGTGAATGTGATCCTCGCGCACGTGGGTCTCGATGTGGAGCCGCAGCGGCTCGCCGCGCGCCGGCACGCGGCCGAGGCTGCGCGCGGAACAAAACACCTGATAGCCGACGCCGTTGACGTCGAGCACGAGGCTGTCGGTGCCGACATGGTCGA
>JAGWIH010000075.1 GCA_028866355.1 Alphaproteobacteria bacterium | reverse complement strand
GACGTCGACCAGCTTCGCCGCCTTGACGCTGATCTTGTCGCCGACCAGGAACATGCGGCTGGTGTCGCCGTACCAGCCGTCGACGATCGGCGTCACGTCGATGTTGAGGATGTCGCCGTCCTCGAGCACGCGGTCGCCGGGAATGCCGTGGCAGACGACGTGATTGACCGAGGTGCAGATCGAGCGCGGAAACTCGCGATAGCCGAGCGGCCCCGATTTCGCGCCATGCTCGCGCGTGAACGTTTCGCACAGCCGGTCGAGCTCGCCGGTGGTCACGCCCGGTTTGACGAAGGGCGTGATGTAATCGAGCAGTTCCGCCGCCAGCCGTCCGGCCTTGCGCATCGCCGCGAAATCGTCCGGTCCGTGCAGCCGAATGCGGCGCTCGCCGGGCTCGGGATCGCGCAGGGCAGGGGACAGTTGATCGTTCATCACGCCGCAATAGGTAGTCGCTTTGCGACCCGCTCGCAAGGCGATGGCGCCGCCGGTATCATCCGCCGATGACCGCGATGCGCGGCCTCGGCCGCGGAATTTCCAGCGCGCTCGGCGCGGCGGTGCTGTTCGGCGCGAGCACGCCGCTGGCCAAAGCCCTGCTCGGCGCCGTCAGCCCGTGGCTGCTCGCCGGCTTGCTGTACCTCGCCTCCGGCATCGGCCTGACCGCGGTGCTGGGTTGGCAGCGCTGGCGCGGCACCGCGCAAGGCGCGCCGCTGCGCGCGGCCGATCTGCCGTGGCTGATCGCGACGATTTTTGCCGGCGGCATTTGCGGTCCGGTGTTGCTGATGCTCGGTCTCGCCGAAACCCAGGCGGCGACGGCGGCGCTGCTGCTCAATCTCGAAAGCTTTTTCGCGCTGGCGATCGCCTGGCTGGTCTTTCACGAGTACGTCGATTTGCGGATCGGCATCGGTGCCGCTTCGGTCGTCGCCGGTGGCGTGGTCTTGTCGTGGAACGGTCATGCCGGCTTCGCTTGGGCCAATTTGTGGGTCGTCGGTGCGTGTTTCGCGTGGGCGATCGACGACAATCTGACGCGCAAGATTTCCGGCGTCGATCCGGTGCGGTTGACCGCGATCAAGGGCCTGGTGGCGGGCGCGGTCAACGTGGCATTTGCGTTGTCGATCGACGGCAATTTGCCGCCGCCGGCGGCGATCGCCGGTGCGGGCATCGTCGGGTTCTTCGGCTACGGCGTAAGCCTGTGCCTGTTCGTCGTCGCGCTGCGCGAGCTCGGCGCGGCGCGCACCATGGCCTATTTTTCGGTCGCGCCGTTCGTCGGTGCGGCCGTGGCGATCGGCGGCTTCGGCGAGCCGATCAGTGCCACATTCGTCGTCGCTGCCCTGCTGATGGCGATCGGCGTCGTGCTGCATCTCACCGAACAGCACCAACACGAGCACGTGCACGAGCCGATGGATCACGAGCACTGGCATTGGCACGACGAACACCATCAGCATGCGCATGCGCCGGACGATCCGCCGGGCGAGCCGCACAGCCATCGCCACGCCCATGCGCGGCTGGTGCACAGCCATCCGCATTATCCCGACATCCATCACCGGCACCGCCACGGATGACCCCGCGCCGATTGCTCCGCTGCGCGATTGGCGCTAAGGGAAACGCATGAGCGATACCGCCGCGCCGGGCAAGGTCTACACCGCCTGCGTTCTCGTCATCGGCAACGAAATCCTGTCCGGCCGCACGCAGGACACCAATCTCGCCTACATCGCGCAGGGCTTGGCGCAAATCGGCGTCGTGCTCAAGGAAGCGCGGGTCATTCCCGATATCTGCGACACCATCGCCGCGACGGTGAACGAGCTGCGCGCCAAGTACGATTATGTGTTCACGACCGGCGGCATCGGTCCGACGCACGACGACATCACCGCCGAGTGCGTCGCCAAGGCCTTCGGCGTGAAGAACGTGCTCAATCCCGAAGCGCTCGCCATCTTCCAGGCGGTGTTCAAGCCCGAGGATTTGAACGAAGCGCGGCTTCGCATGTGCCACACGCCCGAAGGGGCGGCGCTCATTCTCAATCCGGTGTCGCGCGCGCCGGGCTTCCGCAAGGAAAACGTCTACGTCATGGCCGGCATCCCGCGCGTGATGCAGGCGATGTTCGACAGCGTCAAGCCGACCCTCAAAGGCGGGCCGCCGGTGCTGTCGCGGACCGTCGGCTGCGACTTGCCGGAAGGGACGGTGGCGCAAGGATTGGCCGCCATCCAGGACCGCTATCGTGATCTCGATATCGGCTCTTATCCGGCGTTCCGGCGCGGCGGCGGCTTTTGGGTGAGCCTCGTGCTGCGCGGCCGCGATGCGGCCCGGCTCGATCACGCGGCGAACGAGGTCGCGGCGATGGTCAAAGACTTAGGCGGCAATCCGGCGCTCGAATAGGCCCGATTCGGGCTGTTAGGATGCCTTGGTCGAGGCTGTGCCCGCGTGGCGGAACGGTAGACGCAACGGACTTAAAATCCGTGCCGGGAAACCGGAGTGCTGGTTCAAATCCAGCCGCGGGCACCAGGCTTGTCCGGCGGATCTTTGCCCTCAAGCGACCTGAGGATAACTATATAACTGTCTGATTTTATATCTTTTATTGCACATCGCCGCGCGTGCATCCGGTTTAATCCAGAGAGCTATGGAAATAGTGCGGCGGCTCAGCTACTTGTAATGAAACACCGCCGGGCCTGACACGGTACCGGGGACCGTTCGGGCCGCCTGCAAAATGCCGAATTTTCCAGAATGTATAAGCATTTAGCTGGTTTCTCTGGCTCGACCCACAGGGCGGTACAAGGATTTTTGCGGGCGCCGCGCCCGCGTCGGAGGGCATGAATGACCACACGCAGCAAAGCCGCGCCCAAGAAGAAACCGGCGGCCAAGAAGGCCGCGCCGCCGCCGAAGAAGGTTGCTGCGTTGAAGAAGCCGGCGACGCCGTTGCCGCTGCCGCCACGCCCGGGTATGCCGATGCGGCCCCTGCCGGGTCAGCTGGCCCGGCCGATCGGTCCGGCGGCCCCGCTCGGCGCCAGGCCGGCGGCGAAACCCGCGGCCAAGCCGGCCGTCGCGCGTCCCGGTGAAAGCCCGGCGCGCCAGGCCCTGGCGCAGCAGGCGGAAGAACGGCGCAAGGCCGCAACCCGCAAGCTCTTTGCGCGTCTGCGCTCGCTCGAGGCGATCATCGGCGCCGATCTCAGGAAGCGCGGCAGCCTCTTGCTGTCGCAGGCCGTCGATCAGTGGTACGCCGAGGCGATCAGCGCCACCGCGACCGACGTCAGCATCACCAACGCCGCGCGCGCCGTCATTTCCCACATCTGACGGATCGAGATCGGAGCGCCACCGCGCTTAGCGCGCGGCGGTATGCTCCTCGGTGCGGAACAGCGCCAATCCGCGCAACAGATCCACCGCGCGCACGAACTGATAGTCGCTGTCGGTGCCCATCAGATTGGGCTCGAGCGCCGCGTTGGCCGGGATCGGCAACGGCTTGGCGCCGGGCGGCAGGCTGGCGCCGGGCGCGGCCGCCGGTTTCGCCGGCGACTTGTTGTTGTCGTTGGCGGGTTTCGCCGTCGCGTCCTCGGGCGCGACGCTACCGTCGGGATTCTTCAGCGCGCCCTTGAGATCTTCTTCGCGGATCACCGGGCCGAGGGCGATCTTCTCGATCTTGGCCGGCGGCACGACGACGTCGGGCTCGATGCCGGTGCCCTGGATCGAGCGGCCCGACGGCGTGTAGTAGAGCGCCGTGGTGAGGCGGATCGCGCCGCCGCTTTCTTTCACCGGCAAGATCGTCTGCACCGAGCCCTTGCCGAACGAACGCGTGCCCATGACCACGGCGCGGTGCGTGTCTTGCAGCGCGCCGGCGACGATTTCGGACGCCGACGCCGAACCGCCGTTGACCAGCACCACCATTGGCACATCGACCGGAACCAGATCCTTGCTCGGTTCCGCGTTGAAGCTTCGGGTGTCGGTGGCAACGCGGCCTTTGATCGAGACGATCTCGCCCTTCGGAATGAAGGTGTTGGCGACCGCGACGGCTTCGTCGAGCAACCCGCCCGGATTGTTGCGCAGGTCGAGCACGATGCCGGCGATATGGTTCTTCGATTTGGCGTTCAGATCCTTGACCGCCGCCGCCAGGGCGCTGCCGGCTCGCTCCGAGAACGTGCTGATGCGGATATAGCCGATATCGTTGTCGACCAGGCGCGACTTCACCGGATCGACCTTGATGTCGGCGCGCGTCAGCGTCAGCTCGAAGGGCTGCGCGCCCTGGCGCCGCATGGTCAGCGTCACGTGACTGCCGATCGGGCCGCGCAGCTTGTCGACCGCCTGCGTCAGCGTCATGTCGCTCACCGGCGCGTGGTCGATCCCGACGATCAGGTCGCCCGGCATGACGCCGGCCTTGGCGGCGGGCGTGTCGTCGATCGGCGACACCACCTTCACCGCGCCGTCTTCCATCGTCACTTGCATGCCGAGGCCGCCGAACTCGCCCTTTGTCTGCACCATCATGTCCTTGAATTCTTTGGCGTCCATGTAGCTCGAATGCGGATCGAGCGACGACAGCATGCCCTGGATGCTGCCTTCGACCAGGTTCTGGTCGGTCACCGGCTTGACGTAGTTCGCCTTCACCTCGTTGAAGACCTCGTTATAGAGCGCGAGCATCTTCGAGGTGCTGGCCTGCTCAGGCGCGGCGATGGTCACGCCGGCCGCGAAGGCGGCAACAACGAGAACGGCGCACCCGGCGCCGAGCAGGAAATAACGCAGCGATGGCTTCATGTTTGACCTACCAAATTGAAATCGTATGGGCCGATCCCTTGCAGGATGGCGAACTTGCAGCGGCCGCCGTCCTTGCCCGACACGTGATGCGCGCGCTTGGCCGGCACCATTGTTGTCTGGCCGGGGCCGATCTCGAGGTGCGCCGCCGGCGCGCGGGTTTCGACGACGGTGATGCCTTCCATGCCGAAATAGGTGTCCGACACGTTCGTGTGCCAGTGCCAGGGAATGTCCTCGCCGGCGCCGACGGTGAACACCGTCATCCGCAGATTGGGCGTGTCCGCCAAAACCTCGATGGCTTCAATCTTATAGGGCCGTTTCGACGGCGGTGACGCGGTCATGTTTCCTGGCCAGGGCGGCAGATTAGCCCGCCGGGCCGCTGCCGTGCAAAGTCATTCCGCCGCATGCGCGGCCGGCGCCGGCGCGCGGAACGCCGCAAGCAACGCCGCTTCGCGCGCCTTCGCCACCGCAATCGCGCGGTCCTTGACGTGACCGAAGCCGCGAATGCGCTCGGGAATGCGTGCGATCTCGACGGCGAGATTATGGTTAGAGGGCGTCAACGCCGCGCTGAGCTCGTCGATGATGGCGCGATATTCGTCAATGAGGCGGCGTTCCGCCCGTCGCTCTGCCGTGCGGCCGAACGGATCGAGCGCCGTGCCGCGCAGGAACTTGAGCCGCGCCAGAACCTTGAACGCGGTGAACGCCCAGGCGCCGAAGGCGCGCTTCTGCAATTCGCCGGTCGCCGGATCGCGCTTGGCGAAGGTCGGCGGCGCCAGATGGAACTCGAGCCGATACTTGCCGGCGAATTGATGGCGCAGCTCCTTGAGGAACGCGCCGTCGGTGTAAAGCCGCGCGACTTCATATTCGTCCTTGTACGCCATCAGCTTGAAGAGATTTTCGGCGACGGCCTCCGCCAGCGCCGTGCCGTGACCCAGCCGCGCGCGTTCGGCGCGCTCGACCGCGCCGACGAAGTCGCGATAGCGCGCGGCATAGGCGGCGTTCTGATAGCGGGCGAGGAACGCGGCGCGCCGATCGACCAGCGGACCGAGACCCTTCGGCGGCTTCGCCGTTTGCTCCGCCACCGGATGCACCAGCGCCGCGACGCGTGCATGGTCGTGCGCGGTCAAGCGGCCCCAGGCGAGCGCGTGTTTGTTCATCTCGACCGCGACGCCGTTCAGCTCGATGGCGCGTTCAATCGCTGCCGCGCTCAACGGCACCAGGCCGCGCTGCATGGCATAGCCGAGCATGAACAGATTGGCGGCGATGCTGTCGCCGAGCAGCGCGGTGGCGACGCCGGTGGCGTCGACGAAATCGGCGCAGGAATCGCCGGCCGCATTCCGGATCGCCTTGGTCAGCGCGGCGGTCTCGAAATCGACGTCCGGATTCATGACAAACGCGGCCGTCGGCTGATAGTCGCTGTTGACGATGCAGCGCGTCACGCCGTGCTCGATCCGCGCCAGCGACGGCGCGCTGGCCGCCACCACCATGTCGCAGCCGAGCACCAGATTGGCGCCGCCGGCGGCGACACGCACGGCATGGAGATCGTCGGGCTTGGGCGCCAGCCGCACATGGCTCAGCACCGCGCCGTTCTTCTGGGCGAGGCCGGTGAAATCCAGAACCGAGCAGCCTTTGCCTTCGATATGCGCCGCCATGCCGAGCAGCGCACCGATGGTGATGACGCCGGTGCCGCCGATGCCGCCGATCAGGATGCTGTAGGGCTCGCCCAGTTCCTTCGGCGCCGGCGGCGGCAAAGTCGCGACGTGTTCGGCGATCGAGCGCAGCTGCCGGTGCTTGGCTTCGAGCCGGCGCAGTTCGCCGCCGTGCACGGTGACGAAGCTCGGACAGAAGCCCTTGAGGCACGAGAAATCCTTGTTGCAGCTCGACTGATCGATCGTCCGCTTGCGGCCGAATTCGGTTTCGAGCGGTTTGACCGCGACGCAGTTCGATTTCTCGGAGCAATCGCCGCAGCCTTCGCACACCGCCTCGTTGATGAAGACGCGCTTGGCCGGATCGGGATAGGTGCCGCGCTTGCGGCGGCGGCGCTTTTCGGCGGCGCAGGTCTGGTCGTAGATGAGGATCGTGAGGCCGGGCACGTCGCGCAGCTCGCGTTGAACGGCATCGAGTTCGTCGCGGTGGCGCACGGCGATTTCGGTGGCGAAGGTGCCGCTCGGATATTTGTCGGGCTCGTCGGTGACGACGACGATCTGCTTGGCGCCTTCGGCGGCGACTTGGCGCGCGATCTGGCCGACGCTCAGATGACCCTCGACCGGCTGGCCGCCGGTCATCGCCACTGCGTCGTTGTAGAGGATCTTATAGGTGATGTTGACGCCGGCGATGGCGGCGGCGCGGATCGCCAGCAGGCCGGAATGCGAATAGGTGCCGTCGCCGAGATTCTGGAAGACGTGCTTGTCCTCGGTGAACGGCGCCTGGCCGATCCAGGCGGCGCCTTCGCCGCCCATGTGGCTGTAGGTCGACGTCGCGCGCGGCATCCAGATCGCCATGAAGTGGCAACCGATGCCGGCCAGCGCGCGGCTGCCTTCGGGCACCCGCGTCGAAGTGTTGTGCGGACAGCCGGCGCAGAAATAAGGCAGGCGCACCGATTTATGGCCGGCCTCGGCGATGGTCTCGAACGCCAGCAGGCGCTGGAGCCGCTGGTCGATTTCCGGCGACGCCGCGTCGAGCCGTTTGAGGCGCGTCACCAGCGCCTGCGCCACCATGGTCGGCGTCAGCTCGCCGGCGCTCGGCAGCAGCGGCGCGCCGGCTTCATCGGTCTTGCCGACGACACGCGGCCGGCGCGCGGCGTCAATGTTGTAAAGCGCGCGCATCAGCTGGTCTTCGATGAAGCCGCGCTTTTCTTCGACGACAAAGATCTCGTCGAGCCCGTCGGCGAAGCGTTTCACGCCCTCCGACTCAAGCGGCCAGACCATGCCGACCTTGTAGAGCCGCAAGCCGAGCCTGAGGCATTGCGCCTCGGTCAATCCGAGATCATCGAGCGCCTGGCGCAGATCGAGATAGGCCTTGCCGGCCGCCATCAGGCCGAGCCGCGGCTGCTTCGGCGCGAACACCAAGCGGTCGAGCGGATTGGCGCGCGCGAAGGCGGCGACCGCCGCCATTTTGGGCCCGTGCAAGCGGCGTTCCTGATCCAAGGGCGTGTCGGGCCAGCGGATATTGAGGCCGCCCGTCGGCATGTCGAAATCGGTCGGCGTCACCAGATTCATGCGCTGCGGATCGATGGTGATCGACGCCGAGCTTTCGACCGCTTCGGAGATCGCCTTGAAGCCGGTCCACACGCCGGCGAAGCGCGACAGCGCGTAACCGTAAAGCCCGTAGTCGATATATTCCTGTACCGTCGCGGGATTGAGCAGCGGCATCATCGCCGCCAGGAACATCTGCTCGCTCTGGTGTGCCGTCGTGGATGATTGACACCCGTGATCGTCGCCGGCGATCGCCAGCACGCCGCCGTGCTTCGAGGTGCCGGCGAAGTTGGCGTGCTTGAACGGATCCATCGAGCGATCGACGCCCGGACCCTTGCCGTACCAGATGCCGAAAACGCCGTCGAACTTCGCCGTCGGATAGAGATTGACCTGCTGGCTGCCCCACAGCGCGGTGGCGGCGATGTCCTCGTTGACGCCGGGCTGGAAATGGATGTCGTGCGCGGCGAGGTGGCTGCGCGCCTGGTGCAGCGCGGCGTCGTAAACCGCCAAGGGCGAGCCGCGATAGCCCGAGATGAATCCGGCCGTCTTGAGGCCGGCGGCGCGGTCGCGCTCCTGCTGGAGCATTGGCAGCCGCACCAGCGCCTGGACGCCGGACAGGAACACCCGCCCCGACTTCAGGGTGTATTTATCGTCCAGCGAAACTTGCGCGAGCGTCATTGGCCCGATGCCCGCCTCCCGACGGACAGAGTAGGAAGTCCCGCCAGCCAAAACAACGCCCAGCCGGCGCTTAAAGGAATTGCTCGCCGCGCATGGCGGCCGAGATAAAACTGCGTCCCGCACGCCGGCCGGGACAGTTCCGGTCGCGGCGGCCATTGACGGCACGCGGCGGGCCGTGGCCATGTTCCGCCGGGCAGGGGAGGCATGGCGGAGTCGGCGAAACTCTCGGCGCTGGTCGTGGCGCGCAACGAGGCGGCGCAGCTCGGCGCCTGTCTCGAAACGTTGCGTTTTGCCGACGAGATCGTCGTGCTGCTCGACCGTTCGACGGATCGTTCGGCCGAAATCGCGCGCGGCGCCGGTGCCAAGCTGGTCGAAGGCGCGTGGGATCTCGAAGGCCCGCGCCGCAACGCTGGCTACGCCGCCTGTGCCGGTCCGTGGATTTTGGAGGTCGATGCCGACGAACGCATGACGCCCGCGCTCGCGGCCGAGATCGCCGCCGCGCTGGCCGCGCCCAAGGCCGATTATTTCCTCGTGCCGATGGCCAACCACATTGGCGGCCGGCTGGTGCGGTACGGCTGGGGCGCT
>JAGWIH010000371.1 GCA_028866355.1 Alphaproteobacteria bacterium | reverse complement strand
GACCGAGCTTTATTCGATGGACGAGGCGCTCGAACGCATGGCGCGCTTCCTCGGCCACATGCCGGATTGGCGGACGCTGATGAGTTTCCTGCCGCCCGATCTCGGCGACGGCCTGGTGCGCCGCTCGGCCATCGCCGCCACTTTCGCCGCGAGCCTCGAGCTGGTGCGTACCGGCAAGGTCCAGCTCCGACAGGACAACGCCTTCGGCCCGATCTATCTTCGTAATCCGTCTTCTGAGGCCTAGATGAGCACCGACCAATCCGATCCCCGCGCCGACCATTTGCGGCTGCTTGAAGCGCTGCTGTTCGCGTCGCAATCGCCGGTCGACGACGCGGCGATCAAGGCCCGGCTGCCGGCGGACGCCGACATTCCGTCACTGATCGCCGAGCTGACCGAGCATTACAGCGGCCGCGGCGTGAACATTGTCGAGGCCGCTGGCGGTTGGACGGTGCGCACGGCGACCGATCTGGGGCCGCGACTCAAGCTGGTGCAGAAGATTTCGCGCAAGCTATCGCGCGCGGCGATGGAAACGCTCGCCATCGTCGCCTATCACCAGCCGGTGACGCGGGCCGAGATCGAAGACATCCGTGGCGTCGTGGTGTCATCGGGCACGTTGGACTTGCTGATGGAGATCGGCTGGATCGGTCCGAAGGGCCGCCGCCAGACCGTCGGCCGGCCGGTAACCTGGGGCACGACCGATGCGTTCCTGCTGCATTTCGGTCTCGCCAATGCCGGCGATCTGCCTGGGATCGAAGAACTGCGCGCCGCCGGCCTGATCGGTCCGCGGCCCGAAATGACGCTGGGCGAAACCGGCAAGCTTGCGGACTTGCCGATGGAAGGTGCCGAAGCGGCGGTTGACGAAGCCGAGCAGGCGGCCGAGGCGGAAGCGGAAGCCGAGGCAGCCGCTGAAGAGCTGGGTCGGGGCGCCCGGGACTGACATGTTCGATTTCGCCTGGTCCGAACTCGCGCTCATTGGCGCGGTCGCCTTGGTGGTGATCGGTCCCAAGGACCTGCCGCGTGTGATGAAGAACGTCGCGTTCTGGGTGCGCAAGGCGCGCTCGATCGCGCGCGAGTTCCAGAACAGCCTCGAAGACATGGTGCGCGACGCCGAGCTGGACGACGTCAAGCGCGACCTCGATGCGGCGACGCGTTTCAATTTCGACGAAGAGATGTCGCGGACCATCGATCCGCATGGCGAGCTCAAGCAATCGCTGTCGCTGCCCGACGCGACCACGCCGCCGGCAGAGCTGCCCAAGCCGGCTGAACCGTCGCCGCCGGGTCAGGATCTGGCCGAAGCGGGGCAGGCGGTCCTGCCGCCCGATCAGCCCCGGGAACCCGATGCCGAGCCGCCGCCGCTCGATCGCTCGACGCCGTCATGACCGACGATCCGCGCGAAGACGAGCTCGAAAAAGGCAAGATGCCGCTGTTCGAGCATTTGGTCGAACTGCGCAAGCGGCTGCTCTATTCGATCATCGCGTTCCTGATCCTGCTGGCGCCGTGCTGGTACTTCTCGCGCGAGATTTACGATTTCCTGGCGCGGCCGCTGGCGATGGCGCTCGCCGGTCAAACCGGCCGGCATTTCATCTATACCGACCTGACCGAAGCGTTCTTCACCGATCTGCGCGTCGCGGTCTGGTCGGCGTTCTGTATCGCCTTTCCTTTCATGGCGACGCAGCTTTACCTGTTCGTCGCGCCCGGACTTTATAAGACCGAACGCAACGCCTTTTTGCCGTATCTGATCGCGTCGCCGATCTTGTTCATCATGGGCGG
>JAGWIH010000370.1 GCA_028866355.1 Alphaproteobacteria bacterium | reverse complement strand
ATGACGGCGGCGGACAGCCGGGCCACGGCGATGATGGCCGGCGTCGGCGTCGGCGTGGTCGTCGCGGCGGTCGCCGTCGGCGCGGCCGCGGCGGCGAGCGGCATGATGAATCGATGGCCGGCAATTCCGGACCGGACATGGCGGAGCACGAAACCGGAGCGCCCGCGCCGCCGGCTGCGCACGATGCGCCGCCCGTCGAAGCGCCCCCGCCGCCCCCGGCACCGCGCGCTGCAAATCCGGGGCCCAAGCTGGAACCGACGCCCGTCGAGACCGAGCGCCAGCCGATCCAGCACAACGTCCCGCCGGCGCACGAGATCACCGGCCCGGCAAGCAATCCCAAGAAGGGTTGGTGGCGTCGCTGAGCGCGGCGCCTAGCCGCGCCACGCCCTGAGCCTGCGAGCTGCTTCGGCGACGACGGCCGGCGCGCCGGCGTAACAGAAACGCACGGTGGCGCGGCCGCGGCGCGGATCGAAATCCGTGCCCGGCGTCAGCGCGATGCCGGTTTCGCGCAGCAGCCGCCGGCAGAATTCTTCGCTATCGTTGGTGCGGTG
This sequence comes from Alphaproteobacteria bacterium, assembly GCA_028866355.1. Lineage (GTDB taxonomy): Bacteria > Pseudomonadota > Alphaproteobacteria > ATCC43930 > CGMCC-115725 > REEB95. The sequence continues at coordinate 1,221 of JAGWIH010000370.1, read as the reverse complement.
TGCGACGTCGGCGTAGAGGTAAAACGCACCGTCCGACGGTGCGAGCCGGTCAAAGCCGGCCGGCGGCAGCTCGCGCAGCAACAGCGCCCGGTTCTCGGCGTAGCGCGCGACGTTGGCATCGAGCTCCGGCAAACAGTCGAACGCGGCGATCGCGGCGTGCTGCGACAGCGCCGGCGGCGAGACATAGAGATTTTGCGCCAAGCATTCGACGGCGCGGGCCATGTCGTCCGGCACCACCATCCAGCCAACACGCCAGCCGGTCATCGAGAAATATTTCGAGAAGCTGTTGACGACGATCGACTGCGGATCGAACGCGAGGGCCGTCGCCGCCGGCGCACCATAGGCGATACCGTGATAGATCTCGTCGGAGATGAGGCGAATGCCGGCGGCTCGACAATGGCGCGCGATGGCGTCGAGCTCCGCCGCCGGAATCATCGTGCCGGTCGGATTGGCGGGACTGGCAATGATCAACCCTTCGACGCCCTGCCCTTGCGCCCGCAGCCGTTCGAGCGTCACCTGATAGCGCTCGTCGGCGCCGGCCGTCAGCTCGACCGGAACCAGATCGAGTGCCGTTAGGATATTGCGATAGGCGGGATAGCCTGGAAAACAAATCGCGACTTTGTCGCCGGGCTCGAAGGCCGCGAGACAAGCGAGAATGAAGCCGGCGGATGAACCCGTCGTGACCACGATCCGCGCCGGATCGAGCGTCACGCCGTACCGCTCGCGATAATAAGCCGCGATGGCCACGCGCAACCCCGGCAAGCCGAGCGCGTCGGTGTAACCGAGCACGTCGCGCTCGAGCGCCGAACGCGCCGCCGCGATCACACCCGCCGGCGCGGATGTCGATGGCTGACCGACTTCGAGGTGCAAGACATCTTTGCCCGTCGCGGCGCGCGCGTTGGCATCGCGCAGCACGTCCATCACGATAAACGGCGGAACCCGCCCGCGGCCGGAAATTTTGAGCGTCATGACGACCCGTCGGCGCCGTGATGGTCGGTTACGATATCAAACGATTCCAATAGCTTGAACCTTGCCACGATGATGTGGTCCGTTCTTATGTTATTGAATCCCATACGCGATCTGACCGTACAATGTCCTGCGATCGGCCGCATCGGTGGTTGACGGTGGCGGTCGTGGCGTTTACCAGGGATGCGGAGCCGGCCATTTGCGTTTGAAGATCGCCCTCAGGATCGTTTGTGTGCTGCTGACGGCCCTTGCCGT
>JAGWIH010000074.1 GCA_028866355.1 Alphaproteobacteria bacterium | reverse complement strand
AGGCGAGGCGCAGCTTGGGATGCTTTTCCAGCGTGCCGCCGGTGATCAGCGAGCAGATGGCGAAATTGGTTTCGCCCGGGAAGGCGACGAAGGGCACCAGCCGCGGCGGTCCGACGATGCGCTCGAGGCTCGCCGGATGCAATGCGTGGACGAAGATCGCGGCGTCGAGGCGTTCGGCCGCCGCGAAGAACGGCGCGAAGCGCGGATCGCCGATGGCGACGCCGTTGACGTTGGTGCCGATCTCGGCGCCGCGGAACCCGTCGCGCATCAGGCGCTCGAGCTCGCGCGCCGCCAGTTCCGGGTCCTGCAACGGCACCATGCCAAGGCCGGCGAAACGCGTCGGCGCGCGCGCCACCATGTCGGCGATCGCGCCGTTGACGACGCGGCCGAAGGCAACGGCATCTTCGGGCGGGAACCAATACGACAGCAGCTCCGGCATCGGCGACAGCACCTGCACGCCGATGCCGGTCGCATCCATTGCCGCGATGCGGCGGCTGACGTCCCAGCATTCGTCGCCGACGGTGCGGAAATTCTTGCCGTCGATCATCACGTTCTTATGGCGCGCGTCGCATGGCGCCATCTGCGGCCAGCGGCTGCCGCCATGCTTGCCGGCATAGGGCGGAATGTCCGCCGGCACGATGTGATTGTGGATGTCGATCGCCCGCGCGTCGGCCGTCATGCCCCCCTCCGTCGTGTGCGCGAGCTTGGCCGGAACCGCGCAACCCTGCCAGCGTTTTCCGCATCGTTTTGGCGATGGACAGTGCGCCGCCGCCCGGGGAAACTCCGCCGACCATGGCCGACCGCAACGATCTCACGCGCCGCGTGCGCCGCTACGCGCAAGTCTCGACCGCGATGGGCGGCTTGGCGGCGCGGCTCGCCGGTTCGCGCTATCTCGGCCTCAAGCTCGACCGGCCGCGGCACGCCGCCGATCTGAAAGCCTCGCTCGGCGCGATCAAGGGCCCGCTGATGAAGGTGGCGCAGCTGCTGGCGACGTTGCCCGATGCGCTGCCGCACGAATACGCCGACGAGCTCGCGACGCTGCAATCGAACGCACCGCCGATGGGCTGGCCATTCGTCAAGCGCCGCATGGCGAGCGAGCTGGGTGAGGCTTGGCAAGCGAAGTTCAAGGACTTCTCGCGCGAGGCGGCGCACGCCGCGTCGTTGGGCCAAGTGCACCGCGCCGTCGGCCTCGACGGTGCCGATCTCGCCTGCAAGCTGCAATATCCCGATATGGATTCGGCTGTCGAAGCCGATCTCCAGCAACTGAAAATTGTGCTGGCGCTCTTCGAGCGCTATGACCGGTCGATCGATACCGGCGAAGTGCAAAAGGAACTCGCGGCGCGGCTGCGCGAAGAGCTCGATTACCGCCGCGAAGCCGCGCACATGCGGCTCTTCGGCGCGATGCTCAAGGACGAAGACGGCGTCCATGTGCCGGACTACGTTGCCAAACTATCGACGCGGCGGCTGCTCACCATGAGCTGGCTCGAGGGAAGGCCGTTCGTCGAGGCGGCCGGCGCGGGCAGTCTCGCCGTGCGCAACCAGATCGCCCGCAACATGTTCCGCGCCTGGTACGTGCCGTTCTATTTCTACGGCGTCATCCACGGCGATCCGCATCTCGGCAACTACACCGTGCGGCGGGATCAGACCATCAACCTGCTCGATTACGGCTGCATCCGCGTCTTTCCGCCGCCGTTCGTCCGCGGCGTCATTGACCTCTATCACGCGCTCGACCGCGACGACGAGGAGCTGGCGATTTCCGCTTACGAGACGTGGGGCTTCAAAAGCCTATCGCGCGACATGATCGCCGCGCTCAATCGCTGGGCGCGCTATGTCTACGAGCCGTTGCTCGAAAACCGCGCGCGCCGCATTCAGGAGCACGGCTCGGGCGCCTACGGTCGCGAGGTCGCCGAGACCGTTCACGCCGACATCCGCCGGCTTGGCGGCGTCAAGCCGCCGCGCGAATTCGTGTTCATGGATCGCGCCGCCGTCGGCCTTGGCTCGGTGTTCCTGCGGCTCAAGGCCGAGATCAACTGGCACCGCATGTTCCACGAGCTGATCGCCGATTTCGACGAAAAGGCGCTGGCCAAGCGCCAGACCCAGGCGCTCGCCGCCGCCGGCGTGAAGGATTAGCGGCGCGTCAGCCGACGACGCGCAAGCTCGGCTCGGGATTGTCGCCGCGCTCGGTCAGCAGCCGATCGAAATAGGCGATGGTGTGCTGCAAGCCGGTTTCGAGCGGCACGCGCGGCTGCCAGCCGAGGACCTTCTTCGCCTGGCCGATATCCGGGCACCGTTGAACCGGATCGTCGACGGGCAGCGGCCGGCGCTCGATCTTCGAACGCGAGCCGGTCATAGCGATGATCTTCTCGGCCAGCTCGCCGACCGTGGTCTCGACCGGATTGCCCAGATTGATCGGGCCGGTGACGGTGTCCGGCGATCCCATCAGCCGGACGAAGCCCTCGATCAGGTCGTCGACATAGCAGAAGGCGCGGGTCTGCTTGCCGTCGCCATAAACGGTGATTGATTCGTTCTTCAGCGCCTGGACGATGAAGTTCGACACGACGCGGCCGTCGTTCGGATGCATGCGCGGTCCGTAGGTGTTGAAGATGCGCGCCACCTTGATGCGCAGCTTGTGCTGTCGCAGGTAGTCGAAGAACAGCGTCTCGGCGCAGCGCTTGCCTTCGTCGTAGCAGGCGCGCGGCCCCAGCGTGTTGACGTTGCCGCGGTAATCCTCGGTCTGCGGATGGACGCTGGGATCGCCGTAGATTTCCGAGGTTGAGGCCTGAAACACCTTGGCCTTCACCCGCTTGGCGAGGCCCAGCATGTTGATCGCGCCGATGACGCTGGTCTTGGTGGTCTGCACCGGATCGAACTGATAATGGATCGGCGAGGCGGGGCAGGCGAGGTTGTAGATCTCGTCGACCTCGACATAGAGCGGGAAGCAGATGTCGTGGCGCATCGCTTCAAAATTGGTCTGGCCGAGGAGATGGCCGACATTGTCCTTGCGGCCGGTGAAGTAGTTGTCGACGCACAGCACGTCGTTGCCTTCGGCCAGCAACCGTTCGCATAGATGCGAACCAAGAAATCCGGCGCCGCCGGTGACGAGAATACGCTTGCGGGTGGAGGCCATGAGCGTGCTCCCGTTCAGCTTTTGGCCTGGAGGCGTTGGCGCGCCGGTGCGGCGGCGCGGCGCCCGATGCTGAAATAGTGGAAGCCGGCCTCGGCCATATCGGCCGGCGTGTAGATGTTGCGCAGGTCGATGATGGTCGGCGTCTTCAGCAGCGATTTAACGCGTTCGAGATCGAGCGCGCGGAACTCGTTCCATTCGGTGATCAGGACGAGGGCGTGTGCGCCCTCCATCGCCTCGTAGCCGCCGCCGCAGAAGGTGACGCCGGTAAGCAGCTTTTTCGCCTCTTCCGTGCCCTCGGGGTCGAAGGCGCGGACGGTGGCCCCCGCCTTTTGCAGCGCCGGAACGATCGCCAGGCTCGGGCTGTCGCGCATGTCGTCGGTGTTGGGCTTGAAGGTCAAGCCAAGCACGGCAATGGTCTTTCCCTTTACGCTGCCGCCGCAGGCCTGGATGATCCGTTCGGCCATATGCGTTTTGCGCGCGTCGTTCGCGGCGACGACGGTCTCGATGATACTGACCGGCGCGCCGGCTTCCTGCGCGGTCTTGACCAGCGCCAAGCAGTCTTTCGGAAAGCACGAGCCGCCGAAACCCGGTCCCGCGTGTAGGAACTTGCGGCCGATCCGGCCGTCGAGGCCGATGCCGCGCGCCACATCCTGCACGTTGGCGCCGACCTTTTCGCACAGATCGGCGACCTGGTTGATGAAGGTGATCTTGGTGGCGAGGAAACTGTTGGCCGCGTATTTGATCAACTCGGCGGTCTCGAGCGACGTGAACAGGATCGGTTTCTCGATAAGGGAAAGCGGCCGGTAAAGCTCGCGCATCACGCCGGCGGCACGCTCACTGTCGGTGCCGATTACCACCCGGTCGGGCCGCATGAAATCTTCGATCGCCGAGCCTTCACGCAGGAATTCCGGATTCGATACGACGTCGAATTTGGATTCCGGCAGATGCTTGCGCAGGATTTCGGCAACCTTGCGGCCGGTGCCCACCGGCACGGTCGATTTGGTGACGACGACGGTGTAGTCCTTCACCGCCTTGGCGATCTCTTCGGCGGCCGCGAACACATAAGACAAATCGGCGTGGCCGTCGCCGCGGCGCGACGGCGTGCCGACGGCGATGAAGACCGCGTCGGCGCCGGAAACAGCCTTGCTTAGCTCGGTGGCGAAATGCAGCCGGCCGTTGGCCGTGTTCGATTGGACGATCTGGTCGAGGCCGGGCTCGAAGATCGGGATTTCGCCGCGTTGCAGCCGCGCGATCTTGGCCGCGTCGTTGTCGACGCAGGTGACCTCAACGCCGAATTCCGAAAAACATGCACCCGAAACCAGGCCGACATAACCGCTGCCGATAACCGCAATCCGCATCCCGCAAACTCCCGACTGTCGAAGCTAAGAACGTCGCGCCGCCGCCGAAATTCCGCGTGCCTTGAAATGACCGCATTTACCTTGCGGCGGTGCCGTGTCGCAGGTCTCGCCCGCCCGCGTCGCGTCCGCGCGACTAAACCCCAATGGCCCTGCAAAATCAAGCAAAGCACAGATTTATGAAGGACTTGTGGCCGAATGTCACAACTGGCTCGCACCGGACGCCGTGCGGTTTGCCGGCCTCACGAAGCCTTGGCGCTTCGCTCCGGTCGAGCGAAGCGCTGCTCGATGGACGCGATGAAGTCCGGCGCGTCGATCGCCGGAATGATCGGCTTTACGCTGCGGCTGCTAAGCAGAAGGAACGCCGAAATGACCGAGAAGATCAGCGACTGGAGCAGAACGATGCCTAGTGAACCGAAAACCGTCGTCGTCCAACCCGGGATGGCGAGGTCGGTGAAAAGCGCTATGCCGGCGGCGACGGCAAGCCCGACCGCTGTCGCCCCGGCAATCGCCATCATGCCGATCATGATGCGCACCAGCACGATGTCGGAATAGACCGAAAACGCGCTGAGCCCATGCGCCACCAAGGCGTCGAGTTTCATGCTCGAGCGGCCGAAATAGCGCGTGCCGCGTTCGGCCGGCATGCGAATCAACGGCACGCGCGAGCGGATCAGCGTTGCTGGGAGCTGATTCCAGAGGGGTGGCGAATGTAGCAGCCGGCTCAGTTCAGTTCGCGGGATATAGCTGAAATTACCGAAATCGATGGTTTCGCCCGAAAGCATGCGGAACATGGTTTTATACAGCAAATAGAAAATCCGGAACCCGCGCGATTCCGAGCGCTTGACGCGCTGTGCGCAAACGATTTGCCCGGGATTGCCGCGCGCCGTCGCGATCAGACGCGGAATGTCTTCCGGCCGATCCTCACCGTCGGAATCCATCACGATGATGCCTTCGATGTCCGGTGCTTTGCTGGCCTCGACCAAGCCGACGGCAACGGCGCGCTGGTTGCCGAGATTGCACACCAGGTTCACCAGCCGGATGCTGCGTATGTGCCGAAACCGGCGTTCGCCAGTGACCGGAGGGGCTGGAGAGCCGTCATTGATTACGAATACGTCGAATTCGACGCGGCCCAGCTCGGGTAACTCGTCGATCACATGAATCAGCCGGTTGAAGCTCGGCCAGTCATCGAAAACCGGTATGACCAGCGCTACATTCAAGGGGTGCATGCCCGAAATCATGTGATCTGCCGGCCTTGAGCGCGGCCTCGTGGCGAATCCACGAAACGGGCCGCGGTTCATGAAAGCAATAATCGCAGTATAGTTAAGGTAACTTTAAAAAGTTGGGCCGAGTGTCGGAAGGTCCTGTTCGTCCGCCGGATTCGCGATGCTCCTCAGTTCAGGCCACGCCAATTTCAGTCGATCGCAAAGCGCCATTTCGACGCGCGGTTTGCGCGGCGCGCGTTGGGTATTGAGGGCGGCGCCGGTGGCGGTCTTCACCGCGATCGTCCTTCTTTATACAGGACGAAGCCCGGCGGTTCGCACGATCATGAATTTCTGGGCGATTCATCCTCCGATCGACCATCCTTTTCTCGACCTGCGATACATTTTCGCAGGTGTCGAATGCTGGGCGAAGGGCATTGATGTCTATATCGCCAATCCCTGCGACCCATTGGGCCGACCGCATGGCTATTCGCCGCTATGGCTGCGTTTCGCCTTCCTGCCGGGGCAGCAATGGACGACCGTCGCCGGTTTGACCGTCGATGGTTTATTTGTACTAGCGCTCGCCGCCCTTCCGCCGCTGCAACGGTGGCGCGAGCTGCCGATCCGGCTGCTCGCCATCCTATCGCCGCCCGTGATTTTCGCGCTGCAGCGCGCCAATGTCGACGTCATCATGTTCCTGATGCTGCTCGGAGCGGCCGGGCTGTGGGTTCGCCTGCTGCCACACCGGATCGCGGGTTACGCGCTCATTCTCGCCGCCGGCTTGTTGAAGTTCTATCCGCTGATCGTCTTGGCGACGGCGCTGCGCGAACGGACGCGGGTCTGCGTCATGGTAAGTGCTGCTGCGGGCGGGACTTTACTTGGCTTTGCAATTTATTTTCGTAGCGAGCTGCACGCCATGGCCGCCAATATTCCAACCGGCGGCTATCTGGTAGGCGACATGTTCGGCGCGAAGAATCTGCCATACGGTTTGGCATCCGTTCTCGGTTTGCCCGAAAGCAGTTGGTTTAAAATCGTAGCGGGTGCAGTTCTCGCGGCCTCGTGTGCGGTGGCGATGCTGACTCTATCGCGGTGGAATGCGCTGCGATCTGCGGTCGCTGGATTGGCGTCGTTCGAGGCAGCGCTTCTGTTGTTTGGCGCCGTTGTCTTCGTCGGCTGCTTCGTCACGGGACAAAGCGTAGGCTATCGGGGCATTCACCTGTTGTTGGTGCTGCCGGGCTTGCTCGCGCTGTGGCGCGGGGCGGCCGATACGTGCGTGAAGCATTTCGCGCGCAGCGCAACCTTTCTCGTGCTGTTCCTGATGTGGCAAGGCGCGTTGACTTGGAACGATAGCTTCTTGACGGCGCTACAAGCCTGGTTCGGCGCATCGGCCGGCGCCGGCCTATGGGCCGGCTTATGGTTGATTCGAGAGTTGGGCTGGTGGGCCCTGGCTGCCGCTTTGGGCGGTATTTTCTTGGGTTTCGCCCGCGAGGCGCCGGCTGTATCGAGGCTATTCGCCGGCGGTTGACGCCTGTCAACGCCGACCGGTTCTCGACGCCCCTCTCGGCTTGCCCGACGGGCGGAATCCGTCGTAGACACAGGCTCTTTCGGAACAATCGGGCGCGCCGGCCCGTTGTCGCTCGCAGAGAACGCATGACCAAGACGATCCTGGTAACCGGCGGCGCTGGCTATATCGGCAGTCACGCCTGCAAGGCGCTGGCGCGGGCGGGTTACGAGCCGGTGGCCTACGACAGCCTGGTGCGCGGCCATCGCGACGCCGTTCGCTGGGGGCCGCTGGTCGAGGGCGATCTCGCCGACCGGGCTTTGCTGGTGGCCACGCTGAAGCGCCACCGCGTCGAAGCGGTGATGCATTTCGCGGCTTTCGCCTATGTCGAGGAATCGGTGCGCGAGCCGGCGCTCTACTTCCGCAACAACGTGATCAATACATTCGGCCTGTTCGAGGCCATGCGCGAAGCCGGCGCCGGCCGGATCGTGTTTTCCTCGACCTGCGCCACCTATGGTGTGCCCGAGCGCGTGCCGATTGCCGAGGATATGCCGCAGCATCCGGTCAATCCCTACGGCGAAGGCAAGCTCATGGTCGAGCGCGCGTTGCACTGGCTCGACGCCGCGCAGGGCCTCAAATTCGCGGCACTGCGCTATTTCAATGCCGCCGGCGCCGACCCCGATGGCGAGATCGGCGAGGACCACGATCCCGAAACCCATCTCATTCCCTTGATCCTGCAAACCGCGCTCAAGCAGCGCGCCGAGATCGCCATCTACGGCACCGACTATCCGACACCCGACGGCAGCGCCGTGCGCGATTACATCCACGTTCAGGACCTGGCCGAGGCGCATGTTCGCGCGCTGCAATATCTCGAAGGCGGCGGCAGCAGCGTCGCGCTCAATCTCGGCACCGGCACCGGGCATTCGGTGCGCGAAACCATCGCCAGCGCCGAGCGCGTCACCGGGCTCAGCATTCCGAAGCGTGAGGCGCCGCGCCGTGCCGGCGATCCTCCGGCGCTCGTTGCCGATGCGCGCCGCGCGCGCGCCGTTCTCGGCTGGCAGGCACGCGTGTCCGATATCGACACCATCGTCGCCACCGCCTGGGCTTGGCATTCCGCGCGTGCCGGCCGCGCGGCGCCGACGCGCGGCACCGTGAGCGGCTGATGACGGTCGAAACGGCAGATCGCAGCATCGCGGCATCGGTTGCCGGCGGAAGCGACGCGCCGATCCGGGTTTCGGGCAAGTTCTTCTTTCGGGGCGACACCAAACTTTTCGTCAAGGGCGTGACCTACGGCCCGTTTCCGCCGGGTGCCGACGGCACGCAGTTTCCGCCGCGCGAGACCGTCAAGCGCGACTTCGCGTTGATGACCGAGCTTGGCGCCAACACCGTGCGCGTCTTCACCGCGCCGCCGGTTTGGCTGCTCGACGAAGCGCAGGCGGCTGGCCTCAAAGTGTTGGCGGGCATTCCGTGGGCGCAGCACATCACCTTTCTCGACGACGCGGCAATTGAAGGCGAAGTGGTACGCGCAGTCAGCGCCGCGATCCAGGCGATCAAGGGCCACCCGGCGATCTTCGCCTATCTCATCGGCAATGAAATCCCGCCCGATATGGTGCGCTGGCACGGCCCCGGCCGCGTGCGTGCCTTTCTCAAACAGCTGGTCGCCACCGCGAAGGCGCTCGATCCCGGTCGTCTGGTCAGTTACGCCAACTTTCCGTCGACCGAGTATCTGACCATCGATTTCGGTGATTTCGTTTGCTTCAACGTCTATCTGCACCAGGAAGCGGCGTTCCGCCGTTACCTGTCGCGGCTGCACAATCTGGCGATCGACCGCCCGCTGGTGCTGACGGAGTTCGGCATCGATTCGATGCGCGAGGGAGCGGATGCCCAGGCGCGGACGCTCGCCTGGCAGGTGCGCACGGCGTTCGAGATGGGCTGCGCCGGCGCTTTCGTTTTCGCCTGGACCGACGAATGGTTCACCGGCGGCCATCTGATCGAAGACTGGGCCTTCGGGCTGGTCGACCGCGCGCGCCAACCCAAACCGGCTTTCGCCGTCGTTCAGGCGTGCTT
>JAGWIH010000369.1 GCA_028866355.1 Alphaproteobacteria bacterium | reverse complement strand
GAGACGCCGGAGCTGATGCCGGCGCCGCTCTATTACGCGCATGCCATTCTCAAGTCGCTCGCCGAAGCGCGCCATTCCGGTGCGACGCCCGAGCTCGGCCCCGACGCCAAGAGCCAGGTCACGCTCGAATACCGCGCCGGCAAGCCGGTGCGCGCCACGTCGGTCGTGGTCTCGACCCAGCACAGCGACAAAGTCGACCAGGACGGCGTGCGCGAGATCGTGCGCCCGCACGTGCTCGACGTGTTGCCCGACGGCTGGATGTGCGACGAGGAGCATTTCTACGTCAATCCGACCGGCCGTTTCGTCATCGGCGGTCCCGACGGCGACACCGGCGTCACCGGCCGCAAGATCATCGTCGACACCTATGGTGGCGCGGCGCCGCATGGCGGCGGCGCGTTCTCGGGCAAGGATCCGTCGAAGGTCGATCGCTCGGCCGCTTATGCCGCTCGCTATCTCGCCAAGAACGTGGTGGCCGCCGGCCTCGCCGAGCGCTGCACCATCCAACTTTCTTACGCCATAGGCGTCGCCAAGCCGCTGTCGGTCTATATCGACACCGCCGGCACCGGCAAAGTCGACGAGGACAAGCTGTCGAAGGTGCTGCAGGAGATGGTCAATCTGAGTCCGCGGGGCATCCGCACGCATCTGCAGCTCAACCGGCCGATCTACGCGCGCACCGCGGCTTACGGCCATTTCGGCCGGCCGCCGGAGGCCGACGGCGGCTTCTCGTGGGAGAAGACCGATCTCGCCGATCAGCTGCGCCGCGCCTTCTAGTCTGATCCAAGGACCGATTTCACGATGACCGCCGATTACAAGATCAAGGATATCGGGCTGGCCGATTTCGGCCGCCGCGAGCTCGCCATCGCCGAGACTGAAATGCCCGGTCTGATGGCGACGCGCGAGGCCTATGGCAAGCAGAAGCCCTTGAAGGGCGCGCGTATCGCCGGCTCGCTGCACATGACGATCCAGACGGCGGTGCTGATCGAAACATTGAAGGCGCTGGGCGCCGACGTCCGCTGGGCGTCGTGCAATATCTATTCGACGCAGGACCATGCCGCGGCGGCGGTGGCGGCCGGCGGCACGCCGGTCTTCGCCTACAAGGGCGAGTCGCTCGAGGAATACTGGGACTACACCCACCGTATCTTCGAATGGAGCGACGGCGGCGCGCCGAACATGATCCTCGACGACGGCGGCGACGCGACGCTGCTCGTTCATCTCGGCATGCAGGCCGAGAAGGACGTCAAAGTGCTGGCCAAGCCGACCAGCGAGGAGGAAGAGGTGCTGTTCGCGGCAATCCGCGAACGGCTGAAATCCAAGCCGGGCTGGTACGCGAAGCTGGGCGCTTCGATCAAAGGCGTTTCGGAAGAGACGACAACGGGCGTCCATCGCCTCTATCAGATGGAAAAAGACGGCCGCCTGCTGTTCCCGGCGATCAACGTCAACGACAGCGTCACCAAATCGAAATTCGACAATCTCTACGGCTGCCGCGAAAGCCTGGTCGACGGCATCCGCCGCGCCACCGACGTGATGATGGCGGGCAAGGTCGCGTTGGTGGCGGGCTTTGGCGACGTCGGCAAGGGCTCGGCGGCGAGTTTGCGCAACGCCGGCGCGCGCGTTCTGGTCACCGAGATCGATCCGATCTGCGCGCTACAGGCGGCGATGGAAGGCTATCAGGTCGTGACGATGGAGGAGGCGGCGCCCGCGGCCGACATTTTCGTCACCGCCACCGGCAACCTCGACGTCATCACCATCGATCACATGCGGCAGATGAAGGATCGCGCCAT
>JAGWIH010000073.1 GCA_028866355.1 Alphaproteobacteria bacterium | reverse complement strand
CGCACCTTCGTGCGCGAACGGTTCATGGCGGATATCTTCCCGGTGTTGACGCCGCTGGCGATCGATCCGGCGCATCCGTTCCCGTTCGTCGCCAATCTCGGTTTCGGCCTGATGCTCGAGCTGTCGCGCAAGAGCGACGGCAACCGCATGCAGGCGCTGATCCTGATTCCATCGTCGATCGCGCGGTTCGTCCGCTTGCCGGGCAAGGACGTCCGCTTCATTCCGGTGGAGCAAGTAATCGGCGAATTTCTGTCGGAGCTGTTCCCCGGATTCGCGGTCGTCGGCAAGGGCATGTTTCGTGTCCTGCGCGACAGCGAGGTCGAAATCGACGAAGAAGCCGAGGATCTGGCGCGGCTGTTCGAAACCGCGTTGAAGCGCCGCCGCCGCGGCCATGTCATCTATCTCGGCGTCGAGGCGGCGATGCCCGAGGATCTGCGCCGTTTCCTCGTCGAACGGCTCGATGCATCGGTCGACGACGTGTTCCCGCTCGACGGCATTCTCGGCCTGGCCGATACGCGGCAGCTGATCATCGACGAACGTCCGGACTTGGTGTTCACGCCGTACAATCCGCGCTTTCCCGAGCGCATCCGCGATTTCGGCGGCGATTGCTTCGCGGCGATCCGGCAAAAGGACATCATCGTCCACCATCCCTATGAAAGCTTCGACGTGGTCGTGCAGTTCGTGCGGCAGGCGGCGCACGATCCCGCGGTCGTCGCCATCAAGCAGACGCTTTATCGCACCAGTGACGACAGCCCGATCGTGCGCGCTCTCATCGAGGCGGCCGAGGCGGGCAAGTCAGTGACGGCGCTGGTCGAGCTCAAGGCGCGCTTCGACGAGGAGCGGAATATTCGCTGGGCGCGCGATCTGGAGCGCGCCGGCGTGCAGGTGGTCTACGGCTTCATCCAGCTCAAGACGCACGCCAAGGTTTCGCTGGTGGCACGGCGCGAGAGCGGCGAGCTGCGGCTCTACGTCCATTACGGCACCGGCAACTATCACCCTTATACCGCCAAGGTTTATACCGATCTCAGCTTCTTCACCTGCGATCCGGCGCTGTGCCGCGACGCGCAACAGCTGTTCAACTACATGACCGGCTATGCGACTCCGGCCAAGCTCGAGAAGATCGCGATTGCGCCGATCAATCTGCGCCAGCGCTTGACGCAGCTGATCGACGCCGAGATCGCGCACGCGCGGGCGGGACGGCCGGCGCAAATCTGGGCCAAGCTCAATTCGCTCGTCGATCCAGCGATGATCGACAAGCTCTACGCCGCCTCGCAGGAAGGTGTGAAGATCGACCTGATCATCCGCGGTATCTGCTGCCTGCGGCCGGGCGTCAAAGGCCTGTCGGACAATATCCGGGTCAAGAGCCTCATCGGTCGCTTTCTCGAACACGGGCGAATCGTCTGCTTCGGCAACGGCAAGGCGTTGCCGTCGCGTGATGCGCTGGTGTTCATCTCGTCGGCGGACTGGATGCCGCGCAACTTCGACTGGCGAGTCGAGGCGTTGGTGCCGATCGAGAACGAAACCGTGCAGCGTCAGGTGATGGTCGAAATCATGCAAACCTCGCTCAGGGACGAGGCGCAGACATGGTGGTTGGAATCTGACGGCGTTTACGAGCGGGCGAGTGTTGATTCCAACGCGCCGAGCGCGCATACATACTTCATGACCAATCCGAGCCTCTCTGGCCGCGGCAGTGCCTTGCAGCAACGCACACGGTCGTCGCCGCGGTTGGTGACTGAACGAGGCGAATCCTAAAAATGGCGGCGCGTTTTGCCGCGGCGGTCGAAGGAACCGTCCGGCGTGATGCGGTCGCCGTTGTCGATATCGGCTCGAACTCCCTGCGTTTGGTTGTGTTTGACGGGCTAAAGCGACCCGCGCGCACGCTGTTCAACGAGAAGCTGCTGTGCGGCCTCGGCCGCAGCCTCAACAAGACCGGCAAGCTCGACGCCGAAGGCGTCGAGATGGCGCGCGCCAATATGCAGCGGTTCGTGGCGCTGGCGCGGACGCTGGGCGCGACGCGATTTGACGTGCTGGCGACGGCCGCGGTGCGCGACGCGGCGGACGGGCCGGCCTTCGTCCAGGAAATCGAAAAGCGCTACAACCTCCGCGTCCGCGTGCTGTCGGGCGAGGAAGAGGGCCGGTTGTCGGCGCTGGGCGTGCTGGCCGGAATGCCCGATGCGGGCGGCATCGTCGGCGATTTGGGCGGCGGATCGATCGAGCTGATCGAAATCGGCAAGGGCGCGGTCGGCCGCGCCGCAACCCTGCCATTGGGCCCGTTGCGGCTGGCCGATCTGGCCGACGACGACAAAAAGTTGAAGGACGTGATCGATCGGCTGCTGACGACGGTGCCATGGTTGACCGCGGCCGACGGCGGCAATTTCTATGCTGTCGGCGGCTCATGGCGCGCGCTCGCGCGCATCCACATGGCCGAAAGCCAATATCCGCTGCACATCATCCAGAACTACACACTGTCGCGCGGCGAGGCCGAACGCTTTCTCGATTTCATCGCCAAGCAGACCCGCAAATCACTGGACGGCATCGCCGGCCTTTCGAAGAAGCGGCTCGAAGTCGTGCCGCTCGCGGGCCGCGTGCTCGCCCGCATCATGAAGCGCATGGACCCGAAGCGCGTCGTCTTCTCGGCGTGGGGCTTGCGCGAGGGCCATCATTTCAGCCTGCTCGATCCGGCCGAACGCGCGGCCGATCCGCTGATCACCGCGTGCCTCGAAACCGCGCGCGCCCATACGCGCTTCGGCGATATCGGCGACGCGTTGTTTGCCTGGATGAATCCGCTGTTTCCCAAGGAACGGCCCGAGCTGAAACGCCTCCGCCACGCGGCGGCGCTGCTGTCGGACATCGCCTGGAACGATCATCCGGATTATCGCGCCGAGCAGGCCGTCCGGCACGCGCTCTACATGCCGGTGGCCGGCATCGATCATGCCGGGCGCGCCTTCGTCTCGGCGGCGTTGCACGCCCGTTATGGCGGTCGTGGCACGGTGGAGCTGTTGGCGCCGCTCGAATTACTCGACGAATCGGAGCTGCCGACGGCGCGCGTCATCGGCCTGGCGCTGCGGCTCGCCTATACGATCAGCGGCGGCGTGCCGGCCGCGCTCCATGGCACGACTTTGGCGCTTCAGGGTCACGAAGTTCTGTTGTCGCTGAACGGCGACGGCGCGCAGCGTTTTGGCGAAAGCGTGCAGCGGCGGCTCGATGCCTTGGCCAAGGCCATGGGCCGCAAAGGCGTGATGAAGCGGCCCTGACCGTTATTGCGCGGCGGCTTCGGCCGCCGCCGTGCGCACCAGTTTGATGCGCTTGCCGGCGGCCGTCAGCGCCAAGCGGCCGTGCTTCAGATCGAGCGCATCCTTGCCGAACAGGTCGGCGCGCCAGCCCTGCAGCGCTCGCACCGGCGCCTGATCGTCGGCGGCTATCAGCTCGAGATCCTCGCTGTCCGCGACCAGTTTGGTCGCGACATGATTTTCCTCGCAGCGGAGCTTCAACAACACGCGCAGCAATTCGACCAGCGGACCGATTCCCTGCGGCAATTCGCGACGCGGCGCCGGTTGCGGACAATCGGCCTCGGGCAGCGCGGCGGCGCGCACGACGACGGCGAGGACTTCACCACCCAGCTTGCCTTCGGCAAAGCCTTTGCCGAGACCGCGGGTATGCGCCAGCTCGTCCGTGTTGGTGGGCGCATGCGCCGCGATTTCGAGCAGCGCCTCGTCGCGGATGATCCGGCTGCGCGGCAGATTGCGCTGTTGCGCCGCGGTTTCGCGCCACGCCGCCAGTTCGCGCACCAGGGCCAGCATCCGCCGGTTATTGCTGCGGACCTTGAGCCGTCTCCAGGCATCGGCGGGATCGAGTCGATAGGTTCCCGGATTGGTCAGCACCGCCATTTCCTCGTCGAGCCAGCCGTGACGGCCGCTGCGGTCGAGCTGCGCCGCCAGTTTCTCGTAGACCTGGCGCAAATGGGCGACATCGGCGATCGCATATTTGAGCTGGCGTTCGGTCAGCGGCCGGCGTGCCCAATCGGTGAAGCGCGACGTCTTGTCGATATGGGCGCCGGCCAGACGCGCCGCCAGCGTCTCGTAGCTCGCCGATTCGCCGAAGCCGCACACCATCGCCGCAACCTGCGTGTCGAAGATCGGCGCCGGCACTTTGCCGGTGGCGTTGTAGAAAATCTCGATGTCCTGGCGGGCGGCGTGGAAGACCTTGAGGATGGCTGGGTCGGCCATCAAGGCGTGGAGCGGCGCCAAGTCCATGCCCTGCGCCAGCGGGTCGACGGCCACCGCGCCGGCCGGCCCCGCCAGCTGCACGAGGCACAGCTGCGGCCAATAGGTCTTGTCGCGCATGAATTCAGTGTCGACGGTGACGTAAGGGGCGCCGGCAAGGCCGCGGCAAAACGCCTCGAGCGCGGCGCGATCGGTGATCAAAACGCTCATGCCGCTTTCATACACCGAATCGACGGCGACCAGAAACCGAGAAGGACGCGCGCCTTGACAAAAAGCCTGCTCCCGTGCGCTTTTCGCCTCGCTCGCGCGAGGGACAGATCGACAGATGCATCTCTATCGGACGCATAATTGCGGCGCATTGCGCCCGGATCATGAAGGCAAGACGGTGCGGCTGTCCGGCTGGGTGCATCGCAAACGCGACCACGGACAGCTGCTCTTCGTGGACCTTCGCGATCATTTCGGCGTCACCCAATGCGTCATCGACGTTGCGAGCCCGCTGTTCAAGCAGGCCGATGGCTTGAAGCTCGAAAGCGTCCTGACGGTCACCGGCAAGGTGGTCCGACGTTCGCCCGAGACCGTCAATCCCAAGCTGCCGACCGGTGCCGTCGAATTGCAGATCGCCGAGCTGACGCTTCAATCCGAGGCCGAGCCGCTGCCGTTCCCGGTCAATGCCGAGGCGGAATATCCCGAGGACATGCGGCTCAAATACCGCTTTCTCGATCTGCGGCGCGAAGGCGTGCACGCGAACATCGTGCTGCGCGCGCAGGTGATCGCGTCAATCCGCCGCCGCATGATCGAAAGCGGGTTCACGGAATTCCAGACCCCGATTCTGACCGCGTCGTCGCCGGAAGGCGCGCGCGACTACCTGGTGCCGAGCCGGCTCCATCCCGGAACGTTTTACGCGCTGCCGCAGGCGCCACAGCAATTCAAGCAGCTGCTGATGGTGGCGGGCTTCGATCGTTATTTCCAGATCGCGCCGTGCTTTCGCGACGAGGCCAGCCGTGCCGATCGGTCGCCGGGCGAATTCTATCAGCTCGACTTCGAGATGAGTTTCGTCACGCAGGACGATGTCTTTGCCGCGATCGAGCCGGTGCTGGCCGGCGTGTTCGAGGAATTCGCCAAGGGTCGGACGGTGACCAAGGTGCCGTTCCCGCGTATCGCCTTCGACGAAGCGTTGCAGAAGTACGGCACCGATAAGCCTGACCTGCGCAATCCGATCACGATGTCCGATGTCACCGAAACCTTCCGCGGTTCGGGCTTCAAGCTGTTCGCCGGCATCGTCGCCAAGGACGCGGCAGCGCGCATCTGGGCGATTCCGGCGCCCGGCGGCGGCAACCGGGCTTTTTGCGATCGCATGAACAGCTGGGCGCAGGGCGAAGGCCAACCGGGCATGGGCTACATCTTCTTCCGTGGCACCGAGGGCGCTGGGCCGATCGCCACCAATCTCGGACCGGAACGCACCGAAAGCCTGCGATCGCAACTCGGCCTCAAGGACGGCGACGCGGTGTTCTTCGTCGCTGGCCAGCCGGCCCTGTTCCGGCCGTTTGCCGCCGCCGCGCGCCTCAAGCTCGGCCGCGATCTCAACCTGACCCGCAGCGGCGTCTTCGAATTCTGCTGGATCGTCGATTTCCCGATGTACGAGCGTAACGAAGAGACCGGCAAGATCGAATTCTCGCACAATCCGTTCTCGATGCCGCAGGGCGGGCTTGCCGCGCTCGAAAGCCAAGATCCGCTGACGATCAAGGCGTTTCAGTACGACATCGTGTGCAACGGCGTCGAACTGTCGTCGGGTGCGATCCGCAATCATCGGCCCGACATCATGTACAAGGCGTTCGCGATCGCCGGCTACAGCGCCAGCGACGTCGAGAGCCGTTTCGGCGGCATGCTCAACGCCTTCAAGTTCGGCGCTCCGCCGCACGGCGGCTCGGCGCCAGGCATCGACCGCATCGTCATGTTGCTGGCCGATACGCCCAATATCCGCGAAGTCGTCGCCTTCCCGATGAATCAGCAAGCACAGGATTTGTTGATGCAGGCGCCGGCACCGGTGCCACCCGAACGGTTGCGCGAGCTGCATATCCGCGTCGTCATGCCGCCGGAAAAAGAGCCGAAAAAGCCTGGCTAAAACCGTCGCTGCCGCGGTGGAGGGGATGGACGCCGCCATGCTAGCCTAAGCACAGAACAGGATTTCTTCGGGTCGCAGTGGGCACACAGGCGCGCAATTTGACAGTGATCTTACGGCGCGGCGGGGGATTAGCCCTGCTGGCGGCCTTGATCGCTACGACGACGCCGACGTCGGCCGCCAATATCGCCATCCAGCCGCATGAGGCGCTCTATACCCTCACGCTCCAGTCCGCGAAGTCGGCGAGCGGTGTCGTCGGCGCCAACGGGGCGATGTTCTACAAATGGGGCGAAACCTGTGACGGCTGGACGCTCGAACAGCGGTTTCATTTGCGCGTCTCCTATGCCGAAGACGATGCCACCGACATCAGCTCCACGATCGTCACCTATGAGTCGAAGGATGGGCTGCGTTACCGCTTCAACGAACGCCGGATGCGCAACGGCGAGCTCGACGCGGAGATTCGCGGCGAGGCGCATCTCGATGGACCAGGCAAAGGCGGCATCGCCGAGTTCACCAAGCCGGAAGCGGCGACTTTGACATTGAAGCCCGGCGTGTTGTTCCCGACGGCGCATACGCTGGCGCTGATCGCCGCCGCGCAAGCGCACCAGCAGTTCATTTCGCGGTATGTCTTCGACGGCTCGGATGTCGAGAACGCCGGACAGGTCTCGGCCTTTATCGGCAGTGCGCTACCGCCGCCGGGGCCCAAGGCGGCCAAACCGCTCAACGACCCGATCCTGCAGCACACCGGCTGGCCGGTCCGGTTGGCGTTCTTCCCGGCCACCGACAGCAATGCGGCCGACCAGGCCGAACCCGATTACGAGCTCAGCATGCGGCTGTTGGATAACGGGGTGACCCAGGACATGAAGCTCGATTACAGCGACTATGTGATCGGCGCCAGCCTGAGCGACATCAAGAAACTGCCGCGTCCCGGCTGCTAACCGGCGCTGCCCGGATTAGTTACCAAATATTAAGGTCCGTGAACGTATCTAGCGGTCAGGCGGCCTGTCGCGGCCGGCGAGAGGACGGGGAAATCCGGTTCCGGCCCGTATAATCTTTTAACTAGTTATCCTTAGGATTGGGGCCTGCCGAGTTTTCGGGCGCGTAGCAGTCGGGGACGGGAACATATGACGAGCAAGCGGGTCCTGATCGTCGAAGACAACGATCTCAACATGAAGCTCTTCCACGATCTGCTGGAAGCGCACGGCTACGACATTTTGCAGACCAAGGACGGCATGGAAGCGCTGAAGCTGGCGCGCCAGCATCATCCGGACCTGATTTTGATGGACATCCAGCTGCCCGAGGTGTCCGGCCTCGAAGTGACCAAATGGATCAAGGAAGACGAAGAGCTGCGCGCCATTCCGGTGATCGCGGTGACCGCCTTCGCCATGAAGGGCGACGAAGAGAAGATCCGCGAAGGCGGATGCGAGGCCTACATCGCGAAGCCGATCTCGGTCGCCAACTTCCTCCAGACTGTGGCCCGCTTCCTGAACTGAGCGAAACGACATGTCCGCCCGCATCCTGGTTGTCGACGACGTCGATGTGAACGTCAAACTGCTCGAAGCCAAGCTGGCGAGCGAGTATTTCAACGTGCTTGCGGCCAACGACGGCGAGAACGCGCTCCGGATCGCGCAGGACGAACGGCCGGACCTCATCCTGCTCGACGTCATGATGCCGCGCATGGACGGATTCGAAGTTTGCCGCCGACTCAAGGCCGATGCGCGGACGTCCGACATCCCGGTGGTGATGGTCACCGCGCTGACCGAGGCCGCCGACCGCGTCCGCGGGCTCGAAGCCGGCGCCGACGATTTCCTTTCCAAGCCGGTCAACGACGTCGCGCTCTTCGCGCGGGTGCGCTCGCTCGTGCGGTTGCGCCGCATGATGGAAGAGTGGCGCCATCGTGAGGAAGTCTACGATCAGTTTAATGCCCTCTTCGACCGGGAAGCCCCGGCTGAGGATCGTGGTCCCGCGCGCATTCTGTTGTGGGAGGAGAACAGCTTCTCCGGCGCCCGTATCGCCGAGCTTCTGGCGCCGGTGGCGAGCGAAGTCGTCCGCCCGACGAGTGCCGAGGAGCTTATTCACAACTGCGATCATTCGATCGAGCTGGTCATTTTGTCATTGGCCGGCAAGCTCGATGCGTTGCGCCTCGTGTCGCAGTTGCGTGCGCAAGAGCAAAGTCGCCTCGTGCCGATCCTCCTGATCGCCGATCCTTCGGAGTTGCCGCGCCTGGCCAAGGGCCTCGATCTCGGCGCCACCGATTACTTGGTGCGGCCGCTCGACCGTAACGAGCTAATCGCCCGGGCCCGCACCAGCATCCGCCGCAAGCGCGTGCAGGATCGGTTGCAGGAGAACTATCAAAAGAGCCTGTCGCTGGCCCTCACCGACGGCCTGACCGGCCTTTACAATCGCCGTTACCTTTCGGCCCATCTGGAAAGCTTGCTGCCGAGCGTCGCGGACGGCGCCAAGGGGCCGGGATTGCTCATGTTCGATCTCGACTTCTTCAAGCGCGTCAACGATACGCATGGCCATGCGGCCGGCGACGCCGTGTTGCGCGAGGTCGCCGCGCGTGTTGCCCGCAATGTCCGCGCCTTCGATCTCGTATCGCGGTATGGCGGCGAGGAGTTCGTCGTCGTTCTGCCGGAAACACCGTTGCCTGTCGCCGTCGTCGTTGCCGAGCGTCTGCGCGCCGTGGTCGCCGAAAAACCAGTTGCCGTCGGCGATGGCGCCGAGATCAACGTCTCGATCAGCGTCGGCGTTGCCGTGACGCGCGACGCCACCGAGACCGCGGCTTCGTTGATGCGTCGCGCCGACGAGGCGCTCTACGCGGCCAAGGCGCACGGCCGTAACTGCGTGATGACCTATCCGGCGGACGCCGCCGTCGCCAACGGCGCCGCCGCCTGACGGCGACAAGCCGCAACCTCAAAATGCGAAAAGCCGCATCGAAGGATGCGGCTTTTTTC
>JAGWIH010000072.1 GCA_028866355.1 Alphaproteobacteria bacterium | reverse complement strand
GGCGTGATCGTGCCGAACTTCACCGGCTTTTTGGTCATGCGCTGGGCGACGCGCCACATCGCGGCATACTGCAAATCGCCGCGGCCGATCGGTCCGATGACTTTGGGCAGGACGCGCGCCTCGAGGAAATCGTGCAGGATATGGCCGCGCGGAAAAGGCACCGCGCCAACGCTGTATTGCGTCGGCTTGGGCGCGCGATCGAAACCGGCCATGTGCGACGGCGCGTAGCTTTGCCAGCTCATACCGCCGACCTGCTCGTCGTAGTGCGCGTCGCCGTCGGTGGCGATGTCGAGGCCAGCGATCTCTTGCGCCCGCAGGAAAACCGACACCGCATCCTCGTATTGTTCGCGGTGCCGCGAATTGGCCATGGCCTCGAGGAAGGTCTGGCTGCCGAGCATGGCGTCGTACCAAGCCGGCCGCGGCAGCGATCCGATGATCGACGTCGGCAGAAGCACATTTGCGGATGCCTTGTACATTCGATCCTCCCGGCCTCTTTCTTCGGCGTTTGCGCCGCAGTCTAGCGGAATCGCGCCGGCACCCAACCCGCAAAATGGCCCACCGAAGCAAGGGACGCGGGCGGTGGGATATGGCATAGAACGTAGCGATGCGATTGTCCTTCCACGGCGCGGACCGCGACGTCACCGGCTCGTGCCATCTCCTCGAAGTTGCCGGCAAGCGCGTGCTGATCGATTGCGGCATGCTGCAGGGCAGCCGCGAGCTCGACGCCGAAAACGCCGCGCCGTTCGGCTTCGACCCGAAGGCGGTCGACGTCATGCTGCTGACGCACGCCCACCTCGATCATTGCGGGCGGTTGCCGCTGTTGTACCGGCAAGGCTTCCGCGGCGAAGTGATCGCGACGGCGGCGACGCGTGAATTGGCGCGCCTGGTGATTGCCGACGCCGCGCATCTCCAGGACGAGGAAATGCGGCGTCGTGCCCGCCTCAATGAGCGCCATGGCGGCAACCGGCCAGCGCCGACGCCGCTCTACACGTTGGTCGACGCTACCGACAGCATCGGATTGTTCAAGCGGGCGGCCGAATACGGCCAACCGATCGCGGTCGCGCCGGGCATCACCGCGACCTATTACGACGCCGGCCACATCCTGGGTTCGGCCAGCATTCTCGTCGAGGCGGACGACGGCGGGACACGCAAATCGGTCCTGTTCTCGGGCGATATCGGCAATAGCGGGCGGCCGCTGCTGCCGCCGCCATCGACGCCGGCACAGGCCGATTACGTCCTCATTGAATCGACATACGGCGATCGTGCACATCGCCCCATCGATCAATCGATCGCCGAATTGTTGCAGACGATCGCAGCGACCTTCGCACGCGGCGGCAATGTCGTGATTCCAACCTTCGCACTCGAACGCGCGCAGGAGATTCTCTACATCCTGCATCGCGCCGTGGCCGCGAACCAGCTGCCGCCGAGCATGAAGGTCTTTCTCGATTCACCGATGGCGATCTCGGCGGTCGATGTCTTCGAGCACTATCTGAAGAATTTGCAGCCGCCGATCGTGGCCATGATCAAGAGCGGCGAGGATCCGTTCGGTCTGCCGGGATTGCGCCGGACGCGCGATCGTGCCGATTCAATGGCGATCAACACGGTGACCGGCGGCGCCGTCATCATGGCAGGCTCCGGTATGTGCACCGGCGGGCGTATCCGGCATCACCTGCGCCATAACCTGTCGCGACCCGAAGCGAGCGTCGTTTTCGTCGGTTATGCCGGCGCCGGCACGCCGGCGCGTGCGATCATCAACGGCGCCAAATCCATCCCCCTGTTCGGTGAAGACGTCCCCGTGCGTGCTTCCGTGCATACGCTCAACGGCTTTTCGGCCCACGCCGATCAGCCCGAGCTCGTCGCCTGGCACGCCGGCATCCATGGCAAGCGTCGCACTTTCATCGTCCACGGCGAAGTGCCGGCGATGAACGCGCTGGCGCCGTTGCTACGCGATACGACGGTCGAAATTCCCCAGCTGCATAGCGCTTACGATCTCTGAGACGCTACCCTCAAGACTGGCGCTGCCGTTATTCTCGTGCGGTCGGTATGGAGGGCGGTTTGGCGCTACGCACGGTCGTCGGCAATTACGGCCTGACGCGGAGCTTGAAGGAGAACCCGGACGCGCGCGGCGGGCTCGATCTTGAGTTTGTCGAATTCGATTCGATTCCGGCGGCGATGCGACGTCAGGTTCGCGATCTCGAGTTCGACGTGTGCGAAATGGCGCTGACGACCTATCTCTGCGCGCGGGCCGCCGGCAAGGCGATTACCGCGATCCCGGTCTTTGTCACGCGCAATTTCCATCACTGGGCGGCGTTCCGCCACGTCGACACTGGCATTCGAGGACCGAAGGATCTGGAAGGCCGGCAGGTCGCCGTCAACCGCGGTTACACCGTCACCACAGGCCTGTGGATCCGCGGTGTCCTGCAGCACGAATACGGCGTCGACCTCGATCGGATCACATGGCTGCCGACCGACGAAGAACATGTCGCCGAATATCGTGCGCCGCCGAATGTCGATTACCGGTTTCGCAGCCGTTCGGCCGAGGAGCTGCTGCTGAAAGAAGGCGTCGGCGCCGCAGTCGGCGACGTCCGGTCGAGCGCGCCGGAGATCAAGCCGCTGATTCCCGATGCACGCGAAGCCGGCTTCGCCTATTACCGCAAGACCGGCATCTATCCGATCAATCACATGATCACGTTGAGCCAGCGTGCGGTCGCCGCGCGGCCGATGCTGGCCCGCGAGCTGTTCGAGATCTTCAAGGCCGCGAAGGGGACATACTTGAAGCGGCTCGACGCCGGCGGCGACGGCTCGACCGCCGATCAGGCGGCGTTGGCGCTTAAGGCCGTGGTCGGTGACCCGTTTCCCTATGGTGTCGCCGCCAACCGTAAGGCGCTCGAAGCCGCGACGCATTTCTGCGTCGAACAGCACATGACGCGCGACAAACTGGCGGTCGAGCCGCTGTTTACGTCCGATACGCTCGCGCTCGGCTAGGCGCGGACGGGCAGCTTCAGGCGCGGGAAAACCTTGCGCGCGTTGCCGGCGTAGATCTTGTTCTTGTCGGCGGCGGACAGGTTGGCGGCGTCGATATACCGCTTGGTGTCGTCGTAATAATGCCCCGTTTCGGGATCGATGCCGCGCACCGCGCCGACCATTTCCGACGCGAACAGGATGTTGTCGGCGGGCACGACCTTGAGCAGCAGGTCGATACCCGGCTGGTGATAAACGCAGGTGTCGAAATAGACGTTGTTGAGCAGCAGCTCCTTGAGCGGCGGACGTTTCATGTCCTGGGCCAGGCCGCGATAACGCCCCCAATGATAGGGTGCCGCGCCGCCGCCGTGCGGAATGACGAACCGCAGCGTCGGGAAGTCCTTGAACAGATCCGCCGTCAAAAATTGCATGAAGGCGGTGGTATCGGCGTTGATGTAATGCGCGCCGGTCGCGTGGAAGTTCGGATTGCACGATGAGCTGACATGCACCATCGCCGGCACGTCGAGCTCGACCATCTTCTCGTAGATCGGATACCACCATTTGTCGGTCAACGGCGGATCGGTCCAGCGGCCACCGGACGGGTCGGGATTGAGATTGCAACCGACGAAGCCGAGCTTCGTCACGCAGCGTTCGAGCTCGGCGATCGAATTCTTCGGCGGCACGCCGGGAAATTGCGGCAGCATGCAGACGCCGACGAAATTTTCCGGATAGAGGCGGCAGACACGGTGGATCATGTCGTTGCAGATCCGCGCCCAATCCTGGCTCGTCGCTTCGCTGCCCAGGTGATGCGCCATCGCCGACGCGCGCGGCGAGAAGATCGTCACGTCGGTGCCGCGTTCGCGTTGCAGCTTGAGCTGCGCCTGCTCGATGCCGGCGCGGACGGCGTCGTCGGGAATCGCGAGCATCGCGGAAGCCGGCAGCGGCGCGTGGCTCTTCGCCGCCGCTAGCTGCTGTTCGCGAAAGCTTTCGAGCGCCTTCGGCGCGGTGGTGTAATGGCCGTGGCAGTCGATGATCATCGCGGCGGATGCTAGGAAGCGCCTCTTTGCTTGTCAAACCGGGCGGCTGCTAGGATGCGCCGGCTGAGTGGGAGGACCGATGACCGACATTCCGCGCCTTAACGGCGTGATCCGCGCGCTCGAACAGGGCAAGCCGACTTTCACCGCCTTCGCCATCGCCGACATCGAAAACGCGCTGGCATTCAGCCAGTCGAAATACGACGGCGTCGTGTTCGAGATGGAGCACAATCCGTGGGACATTCGCATGCTGCGCGATTGTCTCCAGTACATGCTCAACCGCCGCCAGATCGCCGACGCGAAATCGGTCGCGCCTGCCGTCACGCCCATGGTTCGGATTCCGCCCAATGGCGGCGAGTTGAGTCAGGTCTTCGCCAAACAGGCGCTCGATCTCGGCGTTTACGGCATCATCTGGCCGCACATTTCAACGGTCGAGCAGGCGCGCAATGCGGTCGCGGCTTGCCGCTATCCGCGTCTCAAGACGGCGCCCCTTTATGAGCCGGCCGGCCTGCGCGGCGACGGCCCGACGGCGGCGGCGCGCTATTGGGGCCTGACGCAGCAGGAATACTATTCGCGCGCCGACGTCTGGCCGCTCAATCCGAAAGGCGAGATTTTCGTCATCTTGATGATCGAGGATACCGAAGGCATTCGGAACCTCGATGCGATCCTGACGCAAGTGCCCGGTATCGGCGCGGTCCTCATCGGCGAAGGCGATCTCAGCCAGGAGCTTGGCGTGCCGCGGCAATATGAGCATCCCGAGGTGCTGCAGCACATGGCGCGGGTGCTGGCGATCGGCAAGAAACATAACGTGCCGATCGGCCATCCGCATGTCGACGCCGCCAACGTCGAACGCGTGCTGAAGGAAGGGTATCGCTTCCTGATGGCGGCGCCGACGCGCGGCTATGCCGCGCTCGAAAAGGGCAAACAGCTCGCCGGACGGAACTAGGGTGGAGGAGGAGTCATGACCAAGCCGGTTATCATCACCGTCGCGATCACCGGCGCCGTGCCGAAAAAGGCGGATTCGCCCGCCGTGCCGGTGCGGCCCGCCGAACAGATTGAGTCGACTCACCAGGCCTATGAAGCGGGCGCGTCGCTCGTCCACATCCACGTCCGCAATCCCGACGAGAGCTCGTCGTCCGATGCCGCGCTGTTCGCCGAGGTCCAGGCCGGCGTGCGCAAATATTGCCCCGGCATGATCGTGCAGTTTTCGACCGGCGGCCGCGGCCGCAATCAAAACGAGCGCGCAAGCTCGCTCGTCCACCGGCCGGATATGGCCTCGTTGGCCACCGGCTCGGTGAATTTCGCCACGCAGGTCTACGAGAACACGCCGCAGCTCATCGACGGAATGGCGACGACGATGCGCGACCTCGGTATCAAGCCCGAAATCGAAGCCTTCGATCTGGCGATGCTCTACAACGCCAAGGCGCTGGTCGATCGCGGCCTGCTCAAGCCGCCGGTCCACATCCAATTCGTACTCGGTATTCCCAATGCGCTGCCGGCGCGTCGCGAAGTATTGGATTTTATGTTGTCGGAGCTAAAGGCCATCATGCCGGATGCGACCTGGACGGCGGCCGGCATCGGCCGGCATCAGCTCGAGGTCAACCGCTGGTGTCTCGAGCTCGGCGGCCATATCCGCACCGGCCTCGAAGACAATTTGCGCTTCGACAAGACGCGGCTGGCGAACAGCAACGCCGAGCTGGTCGCCCGTGTTGCCGGCATCTGCGGCGAATACGACCGCCGTCCGGCGACGCCGGCCGAAGCCCGCCAGATCCTCGGCCTCGCGCCGGCGGCTTAACCCTCTAAGCGACCCGAGCCGCCACCGCGTTCATCGTACGGATCGGCTTGCCGTCGATGAACGCGCGGATGTCCTCGACCGCCTGCCCATAGATCAGGCGATAATTCTCCGCGGTGACGTAACCCAGATGCGGCGTCACCAGCAGGTTGTCGAGCGCCAGCAGCGGATGACCGGCGGGTAGCGGCTCGCGGTCATAGACGTCGAGCGCCGCGCCGGCGATGCGCCGCGTCTTGAGCGCCGCGATCAACGCGGCTTCCTGCACGATAGGCCCGCGCGAGGTGTTGACGAGATAGGCAGTGCTTTTCATCCGTTCGAATTCGGGCGCGCCCACCAACCCGCGGCTCCGGTCGCCGAGGACCAGATGGATGGTGATGAAGTCCGCCTGGCTGAACAGTGCGTCCTTGCCGACCAGCGTGGCGCCTGCCTCTTGTGCGCGCGCTGCCGTCAAATTCGGACTCCAGGCGACGACCTTCATGCCGAAGGCGGTGCCGATCCGTGCCATCTGGCTGCCGAGCCGGCCGAGGCCGATGACACCCAACGTCTTGCCGTGCAGACCGATGCCGAGCGTCGATTGCCAGTGACCGCGTTTGAGCGCCGCGAATTCCTGCGGAATCTTGCGCGCCAGCGCGACGATCAGGCCCCAGGCCAACTCGGCCGTCGGCGTACCGAGGGTTTCGGTGCCGCAAACCTGGATGCCGCGCGCCGTCGCCGCTGCGACGTCGATTGCCGCGTTCTTCATGCCGGCGGTGACGATGAGCCGGAGATTGGGCAGCCGGTCGATCAGCAGCTTGGGAAACGGCGTGCGTTCGCGCATCAGCACGACGCATTCGAACGTATGCAGCCGACGCGCGAGGATGTCGGGATCCGGAACGTGGTCCGGAAAGGTCTCGACCTGGACGGCCGGCTCGAGGCTCTTCCAATCGGCAAGCGCCAGGGCCGAACGCTGATAATCGTCGAGGATTGCCACTTGGATCATAAGGCCGCCTCCCGCGCCTTCGTTTAGCACCCCGGCGGTTGACAGGGAACGGCCGCGGCGGCCAAAGCTAGGCGCGGAGGCGACGGATGACGGGACCGCTCGACGGGATCCTCGTGGTGGCGTTGGAGCAGGCTGTGGCGGCGCCGCTGTGCAGCTGCCGCCTGGCCGATGCCGGCGCCCGTGTCATCAAGGTCGAACGGCCGGACGGCGATTTCGCGCGCCATTACGACCGGGCCGCCAAGGGCCAGTCGGCGCATTTCGTCTGGCTCAATCGCGGCAAGGAATCGATTGCGCTCGACATCAAGGCGTCGGCCGATAAGGCGCTGCTCGACCGCATGATCGCCCGTGCCGACGTGTTCATCCAGAACTTGGCACCGGGCGCGGCGGCGCGCGCGGGTTTCGATCCGGCGGCGCTGCGCCGCGCGCATCCGCGCCTGATCGTCTGCTCGATTTCAGGCTACGGCGAAAGCGGCGCTTATCGCGACATGAAATCCTATGACTTGTTGATCCAGGCGGAGACCGGCCTTGCCTCGATCACCGGCACGCCCGACGCGCCGGGACGGGTCGGCGTGCCGGTGTCCGACATCGCCGCCGGTCTCAACGCCTATGCCGCGATCCTCGAGGCGCTTTATGCACGCGAACGCCACGGCGCCGGCGCCCGGCTGGAGATTTCGCTGTTCCAGGCCACCGCGGAATGGCTGTCGGTCGCGCTGATCCAACAGGCCGATGGCCATCCGCCGCAGCGCATCGGTGTCCATCACCCCTCGATCGCGCCTTACGGCGCGTTCGCCGCTGCCGACGGCAAGGCGATCGTCATCTCGATCCAGAACGAACGCGAATGGCAGCGTTTCTGTGCCGATATTTTGGGCGATACGGATCTCGCGCGCGATCCGCGCTTCGCCGACGGTCCGCGCCGGGTTGCCAATCGGCCGGCGCTCGAAGCGCTGGTGGCGGCCGCGTTCAAGCGCGAACCACGCGCGGCGTTGGCGGCGCGATTGAAAGCAGCAGGCATCGCCTATGGCAATCTCAACACGCTCGACGATTTCGTCCGTCATCCTGCGCTTACAACAATGGGCACTGCGACCGAAAGCGGCACCGTCACCTTGCCGCTGCCGCCGAGCCGCCGTTCGGCCGATCTGGCCGATCATGCGGTGCCGCGGCTCGACGAACATGGCGCTAGGCTGCGGCGCGAGTTTGCGTGACTTGCCAATTGCGCATTTGTGCATTGCAGAAATTGTCGCTAAGACGCGCATTGAAATGGCGCCGCCTGTGGCGAAATAACGCACGGGAATCCGCCATTATGGGCACACGGTAAACGTTTTTGGTTTGCGTTGTGCGCCGCAATATGGCACTTATTGCAACGCGACACGGCCGTCGCCCGACGGTGTGTCGTACGTCTTCTAGGCGTTTCCTCCCTAAACTTGGGCCGCACCTCGGTGCGGCCCTTTTTCTTGGCGATATTATACTTCGCAAACCACGGTCAACTTATGGTGCCGCTTAGTTGATCTGGAGATTGTAGATTTCGCCGCGATTGTCTTGGCATTGGCCGATGCCGGTTTGACCGTTTTCGCTATAGCTGAAGATGCACCGTAACGTGGACCCGTCCGCCGCCGAGGCGAGTATTGAGCCGGGTCCGCTGGTCGGGATACCGGTGGCGAAACCGGACGCCGTTGCAGATTGGCCGCCAGAAAACGCGGTCGCCGTGCCGAAGCTGACACTGCCACCTTGGGGCGCATAGACCCATTGCCCGGTGTAGACCTTGCCGCCTAGCGTTATCGTAATGGCGCCACTGTGATTGCCGAACGTCGTTACCTGGGCTGTGCCGGTAGTACCGTTCTGGCCGACCATGTAGACGTTGTGAGTGCAGCCACCTAAAAGCATCGCCAGCGCGATGCAGGCCGCTAGTAGCTTCCCCCCGATCACGTTCACCTCCCCTTAGGTGCTGACTCCTTCGGCTTCGCTTTGGCGATCTTCTTCAGCTTCGCTTCGAACGCGGTTTCGGATTCGTCGGCCTCCGCCTTGCGCGCGGCTTCGATGAATTTCTGGCGCTGATCGGTCGCTTTTTTCGGCTTCATATTGGCCATCGTAACCGCTCCGGTAACTCTCTGAAATCACAGAGATATATGGCTCGATTCTAGCCTAAGTATCTGGAATCACTTGACATTTTTCGAGTCCATGCTATCTTACAAATGCACAACGGCGCACCCCGGTTGGACTCGGAATGCGCCGTTGCTCCTTACCCTTGTGGAGGGGGTGGGTGTGATAGGCCGCCGCCTAGCGGCAAACCTATCTCGTCCGGGCGACGTGCCACATCGCGCACCTCTCTTTCTGCTCGGGGTTCATGCACCGCGTGCCGCTCGGAAGGTTGGTCACGCAGCGCGTCCGAAACTGGGTCATGCGGCGGGTGCCTCATCGGTATCCGCCGCAGCCTTTTTCTCGGGCGGCGTTTTTTCTGGTTCGGCACCTTTCGATGATTTGGGCGGCCTACCGCGCTTCGATTTAGCCGATATGCCCTTAGACTCACCCTCCGTCTTTTCGGGCTTGGCATTCGGGTACCACTCAAGCAACCCGTAAGCATC
>JAGWIH010000368.1 GCA_028866355.1 Alphaproteobacteria bacterium | reverse complement strand
GTCGTATTCGCCTTTGTCGTCATAGGCGTTGCCGCGGTCGTAAAAGGCGATGGCCAGGTTCATCGTGGTTTCCTGGCCCGACTGGATGATGGCGGTGCAGCCGCCGATGCTCAGATCGGGATTGTCGCCTTTGCACCAATCCCATTGCTGATCGCTGGTTTGCGCGCGGACCGGACCGGCCGCGACAAGCGCGGCCAACGCCGCGCAGGCAATAAGGCACTTCCCCCACATGACCGACCCCCCTGGCCATCAAGAACGGGAACGCACGCTCACTCTGTCCAGCCGGCGCCTATACCCCTACAGGCGATTGGCCGTCGCGTGATCATGGCGGAAATCGCGGTACGGCGCTAGCGGCGGCTTCGACGCCGCGCCGTTGCGGTTTGGCATGATTTTCCGCCGCCGCGCTGCGACATCGTGTCCGGTAAAATTGATTCGAACGGCAAGCGCCGCTTAACGATCGCCGGCCCATCGTGCCCAAAATGCGGAAGAAGTTTCCCGAGGAAAATCAAGCCGATTCATGCCCGACGACATCAACACCAATAGCCCGCTGATCAACGCGGCGCCCTTGCGGTTTCTCTACCGTGACTGGGACGCCCGCCGCGCCGGCCGCGCGTTCCCGGCGCGCGCCGATTTCGATCCGCTCGAGCTGCGCTACATCCTCGGCAACCTGTCGCTGATTGATGTCGTGCGCGATCCGCTGCGCTTCGTTTTTCGTCTGCATGCGAGCCATAATGCTGCGCGCCTCGGCGCCGATCTCACCGGCAAGGAACTCGCCGAGATGCCAGCCGCGGCCAACCCCGCGAGCGTGCGCGCCCATTACGAACGCGTCGTCGCATCGCGCGCGCCCCAGGTGCAACGGCGCATGGGCACGCATGCCGACGGCATCAAATGGGAATACGAGGTGCTGGTGCTGCCGCTGTCCACCGACGGCGCCGTCATCGACATGCTGATGGTCGGCATGGCGTGGAGCGAGCGCTGATTCGTTCTAGGCCGCGAGACCGGCGCGGCGATAATCGAACGCGATCGGCTCGATCTCGCCGCGGAAGATGGCGGCGACGCGCGCTTCGGACAGCGGCTCGCTGAACTGCGCGTTGCGCATGCGGATGCGCAGCTGAAGCTGCGCCGTCACCAGCTCGCCCAGCAGCGTCCATTCGGCGTCGCCCAAACCTTCGGTGACGATGTTGGCAATGCCCCCGAGCATGTGGCCGAATTCGTCGTCATAAACCAGCGCGCAGGCCGCGGCGATCTTGGCGTCGACGCCGCCCTTGCCGGCAAGCGCCATGCCCTCGCGGAACAGGCCGCAATAGCCGCCTTCGGTCAGCTTGCAGGCGCGCAGGCCGATCTCGCCGTGCTGCGCCTGATGGCGGAAGCGCAGCGCCGTGAGCGCGTCTTCGTCCGGCCAGCTTTCGAGCTGCTTGGGATTGAGCCGCGGCGACCCGGCCGGCCGGAGCGCGTCGTAGACGTCGGCAAAGGCGCAATAATGCGCGAACTCCGCCTTGAAGCCTTCGAGCAGCTCGAGCATCTCGTGCCGGTCGAAGCCGACGTCGATCGCGTCGGCGCGCGCGGCGATGCTCTTGAGCACGCCGAGGAAGATGCCGCCCTTGTCGTACTTGCCGACGCCCGAGCCCCAGAATTCCTTGAAGCATTGGCGCGACAGCCACAGAAGATCGGTCGCGCGTGTGCGCATGGGCGCGCTCCAATAGGTCCGCACCACTTCGGCTTCGCCCGCCCAATAGGGCGCGGCGAGATTGATCAGGCGTTGCAGCCGCGCATCGATGCTCATGGCCGGCCCTCCCGCGCCGAT
>JAGWIH010000071.1 GCA_028866355.1 Alphaproteobacteria bacterium | reverse complement strand
CGATCAGCAACAGGTGGCCGCCGATCGCCAGGAACAGCACGGTGCCGAGCAGATCGAAAAAATCGGCCATCGCCGGCATCGGCACGCCGACCTGCGGATTGAGCAGCGTGGCGAAGCCGAATCCCATCTGCAGGCCGCTGAGATCGCCGGCGAACGCCATCACCGACAGCGTGACGCGCATCGCGAAGCCGATCGCAGCGCCGACCAGGATTTGCTCAAAAACCAGCACGATCGTCCGCCAGGACAGATCGAGCGGCGCCATCGGCCCGGCAACGCCGCCGATGATCGCCGCCACCGCCAGGCCGAGCGCGACCTTCACCGGCGCCGGAACCGCGCTTGAGCCGAAGGCCGGCGCGAAAGCGAACAGCGCCAGGCCGCGCAGCAATGGCCAGATCAACAGGCCCAGCCAGTGCGCGATGTCGCCGTCGGTGAGGGCGAGCATGGGCGTCTAAGGCCGGTCGGCGGCCTGCGCCACGTTGGACACGAAATAGGCCGATAGCCGCGTGCCCATCCACGGCAGCGTCAGCGCCGTGACCAACAGGATGATTGCAAAGCGCGGCACGAACCCCAGGGTCAGATCGGTCATGCGCATGCCCACCTGAAAGAGGCTGACCGCCAGGCCGACCAGCAAGACGGCGACGAGCGGCGGCGTCACCAGGATCAGCGCTTGCATCAACATGTGGCTGGCGGCGAGCGTCAGCATGTCGGCGGTCAGGTTCACGAGAAGAACCCTTGCGCCAGCGAACCGATTACCAGCATCCAGCCGTTGACCAGCACGAACACCATGAGCTTGAGCGGCAGTGACACCGTCACCGGCGACAACAGCATCATGCCCAGCGACATCATCACCGCCGCGACGACGATATCGATCACCATGAACGGCAGGAAAATGAGAAAGCCAATTTGGAACGCAGTCCGCAGCTCGGACGTCAGAAAGGCCGGTGCCACCAGGCGCATCGGCACGTCCTCGGCCTTGTCGTAGGTCTGGCCGCCGGCGATCTTGACGAACATGCCGAGATCGTCCGACCGCGTCTGCCGGAGCATAAACGATTTGAGCTCGGGCTCGGCGCGCGTCGCCGCCTCTTCGACCGAGATCTTGTTCTGCAGCAGCGGCTGCAACGCGGCGGTGTTTACCTGGTTGAACACCGGTGCCATGACGAACATGGTGAGGAACAGCGCCAAGCCGACCAAGATCTGATTGGGCGGCGTCTGCGTCAGGCCGAGCGCCTGGCGCAACAGCGAGAGCACGATGATGATGCGGGTGAACGACGTCATCGCCAACAGCACGGCCGGCAGGAACACCAACCCGGTCATGAACAACAGGATCTGGATCGGCACCGTATAGGACACGGCGCCATGACCTGTCGGCGTGGCGATTAGGGCGTCGAGGCCGGCCGGCGCGGCGTAGGCGGCGGCCGGCAGGAGGATCAATCCGGCGGCGGCCAGCAGAATTTTTCTATGGCGCATGGGCGCCATCCAACGGCTTGGCGCCGCGCCAGCGGTCGAAGGCCTGCGCCAAGGCTCCGGCGAAACCGGCCGGCGCCGGTGCCGTCGGCGCGGCGGCAACCTCCGGCAGCTCGCACAGCAGACCGATTGCGCTGCTGGTAATGCCGAGCAGCAAGCGCTTGCCTTCGACGCGGACGACGACGAGCCGCTCGCGCGGACCGACGGCGAGGCCGCCCACGACGGCACAATCGATCTTCGCCGGACCGGCGACGCCGAAGCGCCGGCGAATCAGCCAAAGCAGACCACTGAGAACGAGCACAACCACGCCCATGCCGACAAGCAGCGGCATCAACCCACTAAAGACCGCGGCGTGGTTCGGATCCGACGTCAAGCCGCCAAGACCGGTCATTCGACGACGAGCTCGGTGAAAAAGACGTTGCGCACCGGCAGCGTCGCGGCCGTCTGGTTTGGCTTCGGATTCGGTGCGTGCGGATCGGCCCGCAGCGGCAAAACCGCGTTGACCGTGCTGTTGGCTTGGGCGATCAGAAGCTTGCGCAGCTGCTCGACGCCTTGCGGCGAGGTCACCTCGGAAACCTTGCTTTGCAGAATCTGAAGGCGGATGGCGTCTTGGATCGCCGGCAGCACCTGTTCGACACGCGCCTTCGCTGCCTTGTCGGCGACCTCGAGATCGACGCCGACCTGCACGAAGCGCGTTGCCTGGTTGTCGTCGAGCGTCGTGACGACAAAAGGCTTGATGACGACGTAGATCGGCTGCGGCGGCGCCGCGGCGGCGGTCGCCTGGCGGCGCTGCCAGTAATGCCAGCCGCCGGCAGCGCCCGCGGCGATCACGACCAGCCCCAGCAGCATGACGAGCCAGCGGCTGGTCTTGCGCGTGCGCCGGCGCGCCGCGGGGGGATCGCGTGTTATGGCTGCCATTGCCGATTTTCCTGTTTTTGGCAATATATAGTGCCGCAAAAGCGGCGGTTGCGCAAGGCTTTACCGGTCAAACGCCGCGCCGGCGCCCCGTGGAGACGGCCGCTCATGCCCGCGATTCCGGGGCAAAGATGCCGGCCCGTGTGATCAGATCGTCGATCTCGTGTTGGCTACGGCGCAGCGCCTCTTCGGCCTCGCGCAGCATCTGGCGCTCCATCAGGATCTCGATCATGCGCTTATTGCGGCGAGCATCGACCAGATCGGCCCATTCGCGCTCGCAGGCGCCTTCGAGCTGCCGGACCTGCACCTCTTCACGTGCCACCACGTCGGCCACGCGGCGGATGAAGGCCGCGACCGACGCCGCCTGGGATGCGATCACGCCCCGCCGACCGCCATCCTCGAGCTGAGCGCGATAACTGTCGCCGTATTGCCGAAGCAGTTGAAGCTTGTGGCGCGCCGCGGCGCACTGCTTGGCGAGAATCGCCCACCGCCGCTGCGCCTCCTCGACCTGCCGTTCGGCCAGCTTTCCCATTGCCTGCAACGCCATCAACCATCTCCTGATTTACCGAGTGTCTGCGAAAGGTCTTCGATGCTTTGAGCGAACGCGACCCGTTGAGTCATTTCCTGCTGCAGGAAGCGTTCAAACGCCGGATGCAAGGCGACGGCGCGGTCGAGTACCGCGTCGTGTCCCGGGCGGTAGCCGCCGATGGCGATCATGTCGCGGCTTTCCTCGTAACGGGTGTGCAACTCACGGAAGGCCCGGGCGGCGGCAAATTGCGCCGATGGCACCACCGAGAACATCACGCGGCTGACCGACGCCGCGACATCGACCGCGGGAAAATGGCCGCGCTCGGCAATCCGCCGCGACAGCACGATATGGCCGTCGCAGATCGCCCGCGCGGCGTCGGCGACCGGATCGTTGAGATCGTCGCCTTCGACAAGCACCGTATAGAAGGCGGTGATGCTGCCGTTGAGCGGGCCGCCCGTGCCGGCGCGCTCGACCAGCGATGCCAGCCGGCCGAATACCGACGGCGGATAGCCGCGGCTCGACGGCACTTCGCCGACCGCCAGCGCGATCTCGCGCGACGCGATGGCGAAACGCGTCAGCGAATCCATCAACAGCAAGACATTGCAGCCCTGGTCGCGGAAATATTCGGCGATGGTCGACGCCCGGAGCGCGCCGTGGACGCGCGCCAGCGCCGATTGATCGGCCGGCACGGCGACGATCACCGCTTTGGCCAGCGCCTCGGGCGCCAGGTTGCGCTCGATGAATTCCTTGATTTCGCGGCCGCGTTCGCCGATCAGGCCGACGACCACGATATCGGCGGCGGTATAGCGCGCCATCATGCCCAGCAGCACGCTTTTGCCGACGCCGCTGCCGGCGAACAGGCCGAGCCGCGCGCCCTCGCCGACCGTGAACAGCGCATTGATCGAACGCACGCCGACATCGAGCGGCTGGTCGATGATGGTGCGCGCCATCGGATTGGTCGGTCGGCCGAACAGCGGCAGGTGCTCGGTGCAGCGCACCGGGCCTTTGCCGTCGAGCGGCCGGCCGGCGCCGTCGATGACGCGGCCGAGGAGCGCCTTGCCGACCGGCACCTCGGTCGCCGAGCCCGCCGGAATGACACGGGCGCCGGCGGCCAAACCGTCGGCGTGGCCTTCGACCATGAGAAAAGCACGGCCACCGTCGAAACCGATGACCTCGGCCGGCACCAGCCGGCGGTGAGCGGCTTCGACGAAACAGCGCTGGCCGACGCTGACGCGGATGCCGCGCGCTTCCATGACGAAGCCGACAATCCGCGTCAGGATACCGCTGACATGCGATAGACGCTCGGCGCTGGTGAACCGGCCGCGATAGCGGTGCAGAGCGTCAACCAGCCGGACGTTGTCTTGGGCGCTGAGCTGCATCACGTTCGCTAGTCGAAGAGAGCCAACATCGCCGCGCGCCAGCGGGCTGCCAGCGTCAGATCGCCCTCGAACAGCATGCTGCGCTCGATCCAGCGCCGGTCCGGCCGCGTCGCGTTGTCGATGCCATCGGCCAGCACCCGGCAGCCCCCCGCCTCCATGCTGTCGTCGGCAACCAGCTCGACTTTGCCGCTGCCGAGATCGGGAACCTGCGTGCGCAACGCCGCGAGATCGTCTGGATGCAAGAGAATGCGCGGCGTTCCGGTGTCGATCGGAATTTCCCCTAAAACCTGTTGGATGAGCCCGCCAAGCGCCGCCCGGTTGCGCGTGACTTCGACGCCGACAATGCGGCGCGCAAGCTCGAGCGCCAGCGCCACGACCGCATCCTCGACGGCATCATCGAGCACGCTGATTTCGCCCCCCAGCGCAGCGAGGACCTTAGCGACACGTCCGGCAGCTGCCGCTGCTTCAACTTCGGCGGCGCGTCGCCCGGTATCGAGCCCTTCGCTGTGGCCTTGCGCCCGTCCCTCTTCGAGCCCGCGCGCCAGGCCCTCGGCATAACCGGCGGCGGCTTGTTCGGCACGCAGCGCCTCGAGCGCGGCGGCGGCCTTGATCGCAGTTTCGTCGACCTGTGGCGCCGCGGGCTCCACCGCCGGCGGTGGTGGTTCCGGCGTGGACGGCTGGCCTGATGGCCGGTGCGCGCCGGCTTCGTCGGGCGACAGCGACGGCGCGTGCCATCGCGCCACGCGCGCGTTTGGACTTTTGAGCCGCGTCATCATCACCGCACACCGCGCCGTGTAAAGGTCGCACAAACCCAGCCCCAGGCCTGCGCCAGAATCCAGCGCCCGGCGTAAAATGCGATGTAAACGGCGCACAACACGACGACGCCGATCACGGCGTCGGCGAACAACCGCGATCCGATCACGGTGCCGATGCTCCAGGGCGATATGCCTTCGTCGAAGGTGGTGCCCTGAAAAACGAACAGCAGCAATCCGAGCGCCGCGCCGGGCAGGAACACGCGCAGCATCGACGGCCTGGCCGCCATTTCGCCTCGCTGTTCTGTTTTCTTGCGCCCGAACGCCATGATCGTCCGCACTCCGTTCAGGGGCGTGTGCCGTTGACCGGTTTCGGCGTGTCCGGCGCCACCACGCCGGCGGGCGGCGCCGATGCAGGCTCGGCGACCGGTGGTTGTACGCCGCCGAGCACCGGCACGCCGCCCATGGTCGCTTGGCGGTTTGGTGCGATGACGATGATCGACACACGCCGATTGCGCGCCATGTTCGCCGGAGAATCATTCGGCGCCACGGGCTGGTATTCGCCGTAGCCGGCGCCGACCAGCCGATCCGGCGCGATGCCGTCGGCGACAAACCGCTTTACCACCGAAATCGCGCGCGTCGCCGACAGGTCCCAGTTGGAATCGAACTGGCCGTTGTGGATCGGCGCATTATCGGTGAAGCCATTGACCTGCACCGTGTATGGAACGTCCGCCAAGGCCTTGCCGACCTGGTCGAGAATGGTCAGCGCTTGCGGGGTCAACGCCGCGCTGCCACTACCGAATAGCAACGTCGCGTTGATGTCGATGACGACGCCGTTCGGTTGCCGGGTGACGTGGACCAGATCCTTCTGGATCAAACCCTGGAACTGGCTCGACAGCCGCTCATAGATCCGGGAGAGCTGCTGGATGCGCTGTTCGATCTGGTTTTGCAGCTGCGGCGAGATATTGCGCTGCGGCACCGGAACTGGCGCCGGCAGGTGATCGAACACGCCGCCTTTCTGCGGCTGCAAACCCGCATCCTCGTGCACCATCTTGCCCAGGAACGCCTCGGCGAAGACCTGCTGCAGGATGCGGTATTTGGAGGTGTTGACGCTCGAAATCGCGTACAGCATCACGAACGTCGCGAACAGCAACGTCATGAAATCGGCGTAGGAGATGATCCAGCGCTCGTGGTTCTCGTGGCGATCTTCGTGGCGTCGCCGCCGCGGATGCGATTTATGCTCCATGCCGCGCCCCTACCATTACGCGGTTTTCCGATCGTCGATCGGCGACTCGCGGAATTCTTCCTCGGGCAACTCGCCTTCGGCGCCATCGTCGTCGCCGGCATCGGCGGGCGCGACGGTCTCGACCTCGCCGTCATGCATGAAGCTGCCGAGCTTCATGCCAAGATGGAGGCGCGGTTCCGAAGTGGCGATGCCGAGCAAGCCCTCGATGATGATCTCCTGCCGCCGCACGCCTTTGCGGATGACCATGCGCAGCTTGTTGGCGATCGGCAGATAGAACAGGTTCGCCGACGCGACGCCATAGATG
Organism: Alphaproteobacteria bacterium; assembly: GCA_028866355.1. Classification (GTDB taxonomy): domain Bacteria; phylum Pseudomonadota; class Alphaproteobacteria; order ATCC43930; family CGMCC-115725; genus REEB95. Next base: position 2,877 of record JAGWIH010000071.1, on the reverse strand, counting down.
GTGGCGACGAATGCGGTGGCGATGCCCTTGCCGAGACTGGCCGGGTCGTCGAGATGCGACATCGTCGTGATCAATCCGAGAACGGCGCCGATGATGCCGATGGTGGGCGCATAACCAGCCATTTGCTCGAAGACCCGCGCCGCGCCCAATTCGTATTCCTCGCGGCTGTGCAACTGCGTCTCCAGGATGGCACGCACCGTCGGCGGCGGAATGCCGTCGATCACCAGATTGAGCGCTTCCTTCAGGAAAGCATCGCTCTCGTCGTTGGCGATCGGCTCGAGTGCCAGCACGCCTTCGCGGCGCGCGATTTGCGCCCAATCGAGAATCCAATCGATGAGCCGCGCGGTCTCGTGCTTCGGCGGGAAGAACACCCACGGCAACATCCGGAAGGCGCGGAAAAAGGTTCGCGGCGGCGTTTGCAGCAGAATTGCGCCGACGGTGCCGCCGACGACGATCAAGAACGCGGGGAAATGCACCAGCGCCATGACGCTGCCGCCATCCAGCAACATCGTCACGGTGACCGCGATCAAGCCAAGCGCGAAACCGAATACGGAAAGCAGATCCATGGCCTATTCTCCTTCCGCGCCGACCAATGTGTGCGCCGCGGTTTCCCAGTCCGACAGACGCGCCCGCAACGCCAACAGCGCCCGGCCGTGCAGGCGGCAGACCGTCGATTTGTCGAGCGTCAGAACGGCGCCGACTTCGTCCATGTTGAGGCCGTGTTCGTAATAGAGGCTCAGCACCAGGCGCTCGCGTTCGGGAAGGCCCGAGACCGCATCGGTCAATGACGCGACGACGCGATCGCGATCGATGCTGCGCTCCTGATCGCCCTCGGCTTGCGCAGCCTGATCGATTTCCGACCCGGCAGCATCGAGCGGCAGCAGTCGAACGAGCGCCGCGTCGGTGAGAATGCGTTGATATCGTTCGATCGAAATACCCATCTGCGCCGCGACTTCCTCGTCGGTCGCCGCCCGGCCGAGCCGCGCCTCGACGCCCCGCATTGCCGCCGCTGCCGCGCGCACGCGGCGGGCGATCGAGACCGACGGCAGCGCGGTGCGGCGCGCTTCATCGATCATCGCGTTGACGACGATCCGCCGCGTCCGGCGGTCGTACTCGACCATGCCGAGGCCGGCGCGAACCACGCGCAGCAGCGCCATCATGCCGGCCTGAACCAAGTCCTCCACGTCGACGCTGGACGGCAGCCGCGCCTTCAGATGTAGCGCGGACGCCTTCACGTTCGGCATGAATCGGCGCAGCACGTCGCCTTCGTCGATCGAGGAGGCGAACGTCGCCGCGTAATGCGCCAGTTCCGAGGTCACGGCCATCGGCCGCCTTTCCCGGCGGGCGTGGCCGCTTTCGCTTTACGCCGCGGCATCCTCGCTCCTTTCGGCCTTGCGGCCGATAACCTCGGTCACGCGGATGCGCTTTTCGGGCGGAATCTCCGCGTAGGACACGATCCAAATCCGCGGCCGCACGACGATGAGCGTTTGCGCCACCAGCGGCCGCAGCTCCGGTCGCACGAGGATGGCCGGCGGCCGGCCATCGGCCTCCCAGCGCGCCGCCATGGTGCCGGCGGTCTCGCGCAGCTGCGCCGCGATCGACGGCTCGATGGCGAAGGGTGAGCTGCCGTCGGCCGGCAGCTTGAGCGCCTGGAGCAAGAGCTTCTCGAGATCGCCGTCGAGCACCGCCGCGCGGATTTCGTCGACGGCGCCGAACGCGCTCTGGACGATGAACCGGCCGAGCCGCACGCGCACGGTTTCGACAAGCTTGGTCGCGTCTTGGGTCGCCGCGCCTTCTTCGAGCAGCGCCGTGACGATGCCGCGCAAATCGCGCAGCGGCACGCGCTCGGCGAGCAGCGCGCGCATCACTTTGTACACAATTGCCGGCGACAACAGCTTGGGAATGAGTTCGTCGACCAGCTTCGGCACTTGTTTGCCGAATGCCGCCAGCACGCCGTCCATCTCCGTCCGGCCAAAAATCTCGTCGACGTGATCGCGCAACACGCGCTCGAAATGCGTCGCCACCACGACAGCGGTGTCGAACACGGCGTAGCCGGAGGCGCGCGCCTGATCCGCCGCGGTGGGCGCAATCCATAAAGCCGGGCGGCCGAACGCCGGATCGCGCGTTGGCGTGCCCGGCACCTGGGCGGTCGCTTTGTCGGCACCGATCGCCAGCAGCCGGTCAGGATGCACTTCGGCGGCCGCGCGTTCGACGCCGTGGACCAGGATGCGATAGCCGATCGGCTTCAGATCGGGATTATCGCGGACATGGACCGCCGGAACCAGGAACCCGAATTCGCGCGACAGCAGCTTACGCACGCCTTTGAGCCGCGGCAGCAGCCCGCCGCCGCGTTCCTTGCTAACCAAGCTGACCAATCGGTAACCGACCTCGATCGCTAGCGGCTCGACAACTTCGACGACGCCGACGTCGATCTCTTCGGCCTCGGACGGCGGTGCGGTTTTCGGGGCGGCGGCGGCAACAGCGGTGCGTTGCCGCAGGATGAACCAGCCCGTGCCGCCGAGCACCGCCGCGAAGGTGAGAAACGGCAGATGCGGCATGCCGGGAATGATGCCGAACAAGCCGACAATGCCGGAGCCCAGCAGCCAGACTTTCGGATAAGCCGCGAATTGCTCGACCACCTGGCGGCCGATATCGGCGCCGGTCGAGACGCGGCTGACCACCACGCCGGCGGCCGCCGAGATCACCAGCGCCGGAATCTGCGCCACCAGACCATCGCCAACGGTCAGCAGCGCATAGTTGGCGGACGCCGCGCTCAAATCCATGCCGTGCTGCCAGACGCCGATCAGCAGGCCGCCGATCATGTTGATGAACAGGATGAGGATGGCGGCGATCGCGTCGCCGCGGACGAACTTGCTG
>JAGWIH010000070.1 GCA_028866355.1 Alphaproteobacteria bacterium | reverse complement strand
ACCAGAATGCGGGCCGCCTCGCGCACCTCGGGATCATGCTCGATCCGGTCGAGCGCGCTGGGTTCGGGAATTTCCATGCCGTCCTCGATCATCAGCTCGAGATGGCCGCGCAGCGCTTCCTCCGCGTTGCGCGCCGCCTCCTGCACGCTGTCGCTGGCGCTCGCCAGCCCCGGAAGATCGGGAAAGAAGGCGCTGTAACCGGCAGAGTCGCCGGCCTCGACAATGGCGGGAAAATAGATGATCGCCATGGCTACGCCGCTCGCGGCCGCACGCGGCGCTCGATCTCGGCGCCCACTTCCGCCTGCGCCCTGGTCAAGTCGTGCGTCGTCTGGAGGTTGAGCCAGAATTCCGCCGTCGTGTTGAAAGTGCGGCCGAGGCGCATCGCCGTGTCGGCGGTGATGCCGCGCGTGCCGTTGACGATGGCGCTGATCCGGTTTGCCGGCACGTGCAGCGCCGCCGCCAGTCTGTTGGCGCTCAAGGCCAGCGGCCACGCGGCGGCATCGAGCGGATCGCGCCGGGCGGCGTGGTGATAGGGGTCGCGTGCCTTTCGCCGCGCATCCGTGAGGCCGATCGAAAGCCGCTTGCCGAGCGCCGCCGCCGCGCGGCCCATGGTGGCGAGCGTCACGCTCGCATTGCGTGGATCGAGCAGGCGGTCGAGGGCCGAGCGGCTGGTCCGCACTTGGCACCTGGCAATCAGGCCGCCGGCTTGATCCGCGCGAGCGTAACCTTGAGCCGCGCCTGAGCGTGCCAGAGGTCGTAGTTCGCCTGCATCTGGACGAAAAGTTCGGGCGTGCCGCCGGTCAGCTTGGCAAACCGCACCGCCATATCGGCCGTCACGGCGCTGGCGCCGTTCAGCACGGCATAGAGCGATTGCCGCGACACCTTCATACGCCGCGCTGCCTCGGCGATCGGCACCTTGACGTGCTCCTCGAGAATCTCTCGCATCAACGCGCCTGGATGCGTCGGCGGTCGCTTGAGCGGCAACCTGACCTTATACTCAGCCATCTCCGATCTTCTCCTCTTACGTTACCGGCCGCGCCTGGCCGGCGGATTCGCCGCTCTGTTCTCCGTGCCGGCCTCAGTGATATTGCTCCAGATCGACCAGGAACGCATCCGGCGTGACCCACGCGAAGGTAATCCGCCACGGCCCATTGACCGAAATCGCGTAGCGGCCGTCTCGCGGTCACCGCGCGTCGCGACTTTCGGCCTTCGCCCGATCCATGAACGCACGTAGCACGGCGTTCATGCGCGTCTGATAGCCGGTGCCGATCCGGCGGAAAAACTTCAAAACGTCCCGATCGACCCGGATGCTGATGGCAACCTTGGACACGGGCTGAACGGCCTGCGCCTTGGCGAACCATTCGTCGTCGAGTAGCGGCGCAACATCCGCGTCGCGCGCCGCACCCGCCTTGATCGCCGCGTCCGTCGTCGCGCGAACCCGCTTCAAATCGGTCCTACCCCGGCGGGCTTTTGCCGCGGTCGGGGAATACCGCACGGTATCTCTTCCTCTCGCTGTCATGGGCCTTCCTCGCGGAAATGATGCGCCGCCGGGTTCCTCGCCAGGTGTAGACCACGACGAGCTCGATATCGTCTGCTGTGCCGATCGCGATCCATCGGACCTCGCCATAGTCCCGCCGCGCATCTACGCTCTCGATAATCGGTCCTAAAAAAATTCCCGCCGCCCAAATGAAGTCGATTCCACGCTCGGCGATATTGCGCGCGTTTTTCTTGCGGTCCCATTCGAAATCCATTTCCGGACCTCCGGACTAAGCATTGGTTTCATGTTCGACCCCTGCCTGAATACCGACGGGACGCATCGGGCGTCCGGTTATGGATGTATACATGATCGTATATACAGCTGTGGCTGGCTGTTGTCAATGTCGATAGGGAACGGCGCACCGCCGCTGGCTAAGCTCGCTTCCGCTCCAACAATTTCTCCGCCGCCTCGGCAAGGAAGCGCGAACGGTTCGGCGCCGCTTCGTCGATCCGCTGGAGCAATCCTTCGGGCAGCGTCACGTTCACGCGCACTGCTTTTCCGCTGAGGTCCGGCGCCGGCACGAGCACGACCACGCCGTCGCGGTTCTCAGGATCCTCCATCACCGCATCGACGTCGGACGGTTCTGGAATCGGTTCGTCGGCCTCGGCCATCGCCTCGATGTGGCCTGCGAGCGCCTCGCGGCCCATGGCGAGCGCTTCGTCGAGCGTGCTGCCGGCGGAGACGCAGCCGGGAAAATCCGGAAACGAGATGCCGAAGTCGCTGTCCGCTTCCTTATGGATCAGGCCGATATAGTGCCGCATGCTTTCACCTGTTCAGCCGAATGCCCGCTTGCCGCTCGATGCCGCGCAACGTGCCTTTGGGCAGCTCCTTCTTCGGATGCGGAACCGTCACGAGGCCGGGTTTAGCCGCGTGGCGATATTGGTTGTGGCTCCCGCGCACCCGGATCAGCCGCCAGCCATCCGCCTCGATCGCGCGGATCACATCGCGGCTATTCATGTGTATATCATACACACGAGTTGCAAGGCGAGCTTTGGCATGGGTGGTTGATTTCCCTTGACTTTCCATCCGAAGTATGGAACAAATAGTGAACATCGGCAAGGGCGGCATAGGCGCGGGCAGAAGGAGAGCGCTCATATCGTGATAAGCTTGGGCACTGTAAGTTGATGACCATGCTCAGAATCGAGATCGAACGCGAAGCGGACGGCCGCTGGATTGGCGAGGTGCCGGCGTTGCCGGGCGTTGTCGCCTACGGCCAAACGGAGGCCGAAGCCCGTACCAGGGCGACGGCTCTTGCGCTGCGCGTGATCGCGGATCGTATCGAGCACGGCGAGAAACTTCCGGCCGAAGCGCGCGATCTGTTCGCGCCGGCGTGAGCGTCTGGCCGGCCGCGAAAGCGGGTCAGGTTCTGCGGGCGCTTCACCGCATCGGCTGGACGCTCAAGCGGCAAAGCGGTTCGCATCGCGTCCTGTCGCGGCCCGGTTGGCAAGACGTCGTGTTTGCCTTCCACGATGGCAATGAACTCGGACCGCGGATGTTGGCGCGTCTCGCCAAGCACACCGGCCTGCGTCCCGAAGATTTATAGCCGCGCGCAGCAGGCGCGAAGGCACACCGCAACGCAACCAACGGAGTCCCATGACCTTCTACAAGCGCAAACGGCCGCTCAGTCCGCGGCAGCAGAAATTCGTCGAGCAATATCTGATCTGCGGCGTCGGCCGCCAGGCGGCCATCCGCGCCGGCTATTCGGCCGGCAACGCCGGCAGCGCCGCGTGGCGGCTCCGGCGGATGCCCCATGTCGCCACGGCGATCCGCATCGGCCGCTCGAGCGAGGCGCGCCGCGCCCAGGTCGAGCGCGAGCGTGTGCTGATGGAGCTTCTGCGCGTCGCCTTATCCGATATCGGCGAAGTGCTCGATTGGACCAGCGGCGAAGACATCACGCTCCGCCCCAAGGCCGAAATCTCGCCGCATCACCGCGCCGCCATCGCCGAAATCGCGCCGCGCCGCATGGGCAAGGGCGCGCGCGTCAAATTGCACAACAAGACCCAGGCGCTCGAAGCCATCGCCCGCCATCTGGGCCTGTTCGACAAGCAGCCGCCGGTCATTGATCTTCAGGCGCGCCAGCGTGACAACCGCGACGCGCGCACGATTCTCCTCGAACGCCTCGCGCGCCTGAAGCGCCCGTCCGACACCAGCGCCGACAGCATGAACGCCGGCGCGCCGCTTTATTGCCCCTCGCTCCCGTCTTCTTGTCCACCCTCGCCCCCATCCTCTTTTTCTCCCTCGCCCCCGTCATCTTTTCGCCCCTCGCCCCCATCCTCTTTTTCTCCCTCGCCCCCGTCTTCGGGGAGCGGGCCTTCTTTTTCTTCTCCCTCGCCCCCTTTAGGGGGAGAGGGCAGGGTGAGGGGGACTTCTGGCGCCAATCTGGATGAGGGGTCACCATCTCCCGCCAGCACCTTTCCGCCCGGTTTTGCCCTGCCGCCGAAATGACGCGGCCGCCGCATTCCCCCTCACCCAGCTCGGCGTAAGGCTCGCTTCGCTCGCCGACGCCGCGCAACCCTCTCCCCCTCGCGGGGGCGAGGGCCTTCTTTTTGATGCGTCATGCCCGGCCGAAGTGCCAGGCATCCACGCCTTTCGGCTAACCACGGAGACGCAAAGAACACGGAGGAAAAATCATCTTTCTCCGTGCTCTCAGTGCCTCCGTGGTGCATTCCCTTTTCGTCACGCCCCGCCATCACGCAAAATTCATTCGGATCGGCCGCGCGCGTTCGGATAGATTGCGCGCCGTCGGGCCCGCTTGGCCGGGCGCAATCCAGGGGTTCCCGTTTCATGTTTGTTGCAACGACGCACGCCGCGCGGCGCCGCTCGCCGCTTTTTGTGCTCGCTGCCGCCGCGCTGTTCGCCTTCGTCGCCGGCGCGCCGGCCGCGCTCGCCGCCACGCTCACCGTCACCATCACCGGCGTGCACAGCAACACGGGCGACGTTTATGTCGCGCTCTTCAACGGGCCGGCGAATTTTCCCGACGGCGATTATGCGCTGCGTCATGTGAAGGTGAAGGCGTCGACCGCGCCGATCGTCGTCAGCTTCGATCACCTGCCGCCCGGCACCTATGCCGTCGGCTGCTATCACGACGAAGAGCTGCTCGGCCATTTCAAGACCAACTGGTTCGGCTATCCGCTCGACGGCTATGCGCTGTCCAACGGCATCCGCGCCGTGGTGTCGCGGCCGACCTTCGCCCAGGCCGCCTTTCCCGTCGGCAACCCGGCCACCGCCATCGCCCTCACCGTCCGCTACTAGCGACGAGTTGCCCCTCGCCCCGCTTGCGGGGAGAGGGCTTTCTTTTATTGACCCTCTCCCCGCTTGCGGGGAGAGGGCAGGGTGAGGGGATATCGCGCCGTGCGCCCGTTCACCACGGAGACGCAAAGCACACGGAGAAAAAATCGTTCTTCGTGCTCTCCGTGCCTCCGTGGTGAATGCCTTGGCAGCGATCCGCACGCCGCCCGCGACGGCCGGCCCGCTTTCCGGCTATAGAGAAGGCGACCCATTGCCGCGCGCCGGGCTTCCGGCGCATGCGGCCGCAACCCAGGGAGACCACGATGCATGACACGGTAATGATGATGGATGACGCGGTGGCGCGATTGCCGCTGTTCACCGGCCTGGTGGTTTTGTGGGCCGGCTGCGCCATCGGCAACGGCTTCATCGCCCACCGGCTCCGCCACAGCGTCGTGCTGTGGGTGATCCTGTCGCTGATCCCGATCGTCAATTATTTCTTCTACATCTTCGTCATCTACGCGACCGTGCTCGGCATCCTCAAGCGCCTCAACGTGCTGACCGAGCGCCTCACCGCCACCGCCGCCCAGACGACGTGATGGCGCGCATTCCCCCTCACCCAGCTCGGCGTAAGGCTCGCTTTCGCTCGCCAACGCCTTGCAACCCTCTCCCCCTCGCGGGGGCGAGGGAAGAAAGAACGAAGCCGGTCATCATTCTTTTTTCTCCCTCTCCCCCTTGGGGGAGAGGGCAGGGTGAGGGGGTGCACGATCCTCGTCACATCAGCTAGCATCCGCCGATGGAATACGATTTCGATCTCTTCACCATCGGCGCCGGCTCGGGCGGCGTCGCGGCGTCGCGCCGCGCCGCGAGTTATGGCGCGCGCGTCGCCATCTCCGAGCATCTTCGCGTCGGCGGCACCTGCGTGCTGCGCGGCTGCGTGCCGAAGAAGCTCCTGGTCTACGCCGCGCATTTTGCCGACGACGTCGCGGACGCCGCCGGCTATGGCTGGCGCGTCGCGCCGCCGGTGCATTCCTGGCCCGATCTCATCGCCGCCAAGAACCAGGAGACGACGCGGCTCGAAGGCGTCTACCGCAAGCTGCTGAGCGATGCCGGCGCGCGGCTTTTCGAAGGCCACGCCAAGCTGCTCGACGCGCACACGATCGAGGTGAATGGCAAACGCCACACCGCCGCCAACATCCTGCTCGCCATCGGCGGCCATCCGGTGACGCCCAAGATCCCCGGCATCGAGCACGTCATCTCGTCGAACGAGGCGCTCGACCTGCCCAAGCTGCCGCGCAACATCGTCATTGTCGGCGGCGGCTATATCGCGGTCGAGTTCGCCGGCATCTTTTCGGGTCTCGGCGCGTCGGTGCAGCTGGTGATCCGCGGCGAAGAGCTGCTCAACGGCTTCGACGACGATGTCCGCGTCCACCTGGCGCGCGAAATGCGCGCGCGCGGCATCGTCATCCATGCCCGCACCGAGATCGTAAAGATCGCCAAACGCGGTTCCGGTTTCAGCCTCGGCACCAAGGCGGGCGCCGAGCTGTCGGCCGATTGCGTCATGTACGCCACCGGCCGGAAGCCCAACACCACGGGCATGGGCCTGGCCGAAGCCGGCGTGGCACTCCATCCCGAAAGCGGCGCGATCAAGGTGGACGAATGGTCGCGCACGTCGGTGCCGAACATCTACGCCATCGGCGACGCCACCGACATGCTCAACCTGACGCCGACCGCCATCGCCGAAGGCCGCGCGCTCGCCGAGACGCTGTTCAACAACAATCCGATTTGCGCCCGGACCGAGATCGTGCCGACGGCGGTGTTTTCCAATCCGACCATCGGCACCGTCGGCCTGACCGAGGCCGAGGCGCGCGCGGCGCACACCGCGATCGACGTCTATCGCACCGTTTTCCGGCCGCTGAAGAACACACTCTCCGGCCGCGACGAGAAGACGCTGATGAAGCTGGTGGTCGACCGCGCCAGCGACAAGGTGCTGGGCGCGCACATGGTCGGGCCGGACGCGCCCGAGATCATCGGCGGCCTCGCCGTCGCGCTCACCTGCGGCGCGACCAAGCAACAGTTCGACAGAACAATAGGCATCCATCCGACCGCGTCGGAGGAGTTCGTCACCCTGCGGACGAAGGTGCCCGAACCGAAGGCAAAAGCGGCGGAGTGACGCCGATGGCGTCACCCATTTTATTTTTCCCTCGCCCCCGTCTTCGGGGGGGAGGGCAGGGTGAGGGGGCCTTCGTCGCAATGACGAAGCGTAAACTCGCCTAGTCCGTTTCCGCCGGCACGGTGATCGCCGCCGGCGTTTCGCCCGCCGCGGTCAGCCGGTCCGCTTCCTGCTCCAGTCCCATCCACCGCAGCTTGGAGATCAGCGTGCGGCGGTCGTGCTCCTGGTTCGTCCGCTCGTGGGGCGGATCGCGTCGTGCCGTGTTCGGCATCATGTTTCTCTCCCTAGAACTTGGGCCGCTTATCTAGTCCGCGGCGACGGCATGCGTCGCGGCCGCGTTTGGCGCGCGTTTGGCGTAGGTGCGCGCGTCGTCGAGCGTTTCGCTCATCCGCTTGTTGAGCAGCTTCATCACTTCGGCGCTCGATTTGGTGGCGTGGTCGGCGAGGTCGCAGATGCCTTCGAGCGCGTGGCGCGTGCAGGCGGCGCCTTTGCCGATCTGGTCCTCGAACGCGCCGGGCTTGCGCAGCGTCTCTTCGAACAGCTCGGCGAAATCCTGCATCGCTTGGCGCGTCAGCTCCATGTGCCGCGTCGCCAGCATTTGTGCACTTTCGTTCCACAGCTTGTTCGCTTCGACCAGCGCGGCCCAGTTGCGGCGCTGGCTGTCCATCATCGCCTCGTAGTTGAAGGCGAACATCGGCCATTCGCCCATCATCTTGGCGAACGCGTTGCCGGCGGCGCCGGCATCGGTGACGGTTCCGTTGGTCTTGGCCATGCGGGTTTCTTTCGAAAGAAGGAAGCAGCCAGCACCCGGTGCTGGCGCCGGGATTCGATCACGAAAGTTCTGCAGTGATCCCCCTCGATGTCCTCGGGTCGATACCGGAGGGCCGGGACGACGATCGGGCGTCGAGGATGTTCCGCCGACACTGTCGCGCCACACGCGGCCGCGCGTCCATCGGGTGAACACCCTAGACGACCCGAATAATTTCAATGCGTCGTGCTGCGGCGCAATCGAGTTATCCACACCTGTGGATATTCTTGTGCACAACCTTTCGTGTCGTCATCGCGGGTTCATCGCACCGCGGTCGATCCGTCGTGGAAGCGTCATGGGAGGGGCGGCGGCGCGCACCTTAAATAACGCGCTAAAAATGTTATATAAGGCGGTTGTGCGGCGCACTAGTATGCAAAGCGCTTTATTCACATATATCATTCGTTGAAATCGGGCTTCCGCGAGCCGGGTCATGGATCACGCCGTCCGCAGCATCAGGGTTGAAGCGCTCGCGCACCGTTACGGCCGCGCTCAGCCGGTGCTGGCCGATGTCAGCTTCAGCGTCGGCAAAGGCGAGATCGTCGCCGTCGTCGGCCGCAGCGGCGGCGGCAAGTCGACGCTGCTCCAGCTCATCGCCGGCTTCGCGCGGCCGACCTCGGGTCGGGTTCTCGTGGCCGACAAACCGGTGACGGCGCCGAATCCCGCCTGCGTCCTGATGTTCCAGGAGCCGTCGCTCTATCCGTGGATGACCGTGGCGCAGAACATCGCCATCGGTCTCGACTTCGCGGGGCGCGGCCGTCAGGCGCAGGCGCGCGTCGCCGAATTGTTGAAGCTGGTGCAGCTCGAGGAATGGGCCGGCACCAACGTCCAGCGGCTTTCGGGCGGCCAGCAGCAGCGCGTCGCCTTCGCCCGCTCGCTGGCGCCCGAGCCCGAAGTGCTGTTGCTGGATGAGCCGTTTTCCGGTCTCGATCCGTTGACGCGCGTCGCGCTGCAATACGAGGTGCGCGAGATCGCGCGCCGCATCGGCCTCACGGTGGTGATCGTCAGCCACGATTTCGACGAGGCGATCACGCTGGCCGATCGCGTGCTGGTGCTCGCCGGCCGGCCGGGCCGCATCGTCGGTCAGGTCGCCGTCACCATCGAGGGCACGCGCAAGCGCGAGACCATGGAATTCCGCCGCCTCCGCGCGCAGCTCGCGGATCTGTTCCACACCGCCGACCAGGGCGCCGCCGCGATGGCGGCGGCGGGCTAGGGCGGTCGCCACCCGATATGAAAGAAAGGTCATCGTTCATGGACGCCACCGACGGCAAAGAATTTCCCCTGATCGACGCGGCGCTGCGCCATGTTTCGCGGCGCGACTTGCTGGATTATTTCGCCGCCGGCGGTCTTGCCGCGCTGGCGTCGGCGCTGCCCGAGCGCGCCCGCGCCGCCGATCCCGACGCCGACGAGACCGTGCGCATCGGCTATCTGCCGATCACCGACGCCGCCTCGCTGCTGGTGGCGCATGCCAACGGCTATTTCCAGGACGAAGGCCTCAAGGTGGCGCCGCCGACGCTGATCCGCGGCTGGGCCGAGATCGCCGAAGGCTTCGTGGCGCGCCGCTTCAACGTCGTGCACCTGCTCAATCCGGTGCCGGTGTGGATGCGCTACAACAACAAGATCCCGGCCAAGATCATGGTCTGGGGCCACACCAACGGCTCGGGCATCGTCGTCGGCCATCAGACCGGCATCAAAAGCTTCGCCGATCTCGGCGGCAAGCAGATCGCCGTGCCGTTCTGGTATTCGAA
>JAGWIH010000069.1 GCA_028866355.1 Alphaproteobacteria bacterium | reverse complement strand
GCTCGTCGTCGGGTTCCGCCGTCGCCGTCGCGGCGGGCGCGTGCGATTTTGCGCTCGGCAGCGATACCGGCGGCTCGGTCCGCGTGCCGGCAGCATTCAACGGCGTCTATGGCCTGCGGCCGAGTCACGGTCGCGTCAGCGCCGTCGGCGCGATGCCGATGGCGCCGAGCTTCGATTGCATCGGCTGGTTCGCGGCGACGCCCGGAACCTTCGCGCGTGTCGGCCCGGTGCTGCTCGGCGGCAAAGGCCGGCGCGCGCCGATCCGGCGGGTCTTGATGGCAACCGACGCCTGGGCGCAAGCCGACATCGAAGTGGCCGAGGCGTTGCGCGATTTTCTTGCGCGCGCCGACGCGCTGCTGCCGGCGACCAACGACGTCGTGGTTGCGCCGGCCGGCACCGGCGCCTGGCGTGACGCCTTCCGCTTAATTCAGGGCCGCGAGATCTCGGCGGCCTACGGCAAATGGCTGGAACGGCATCGACCGACGCTCGGTCCCGGCATCAAGGAGCGGCTGGCATTCGCCGCCACCGTGACCGCCGACCAGGCGCGTGCCGCGCGGCAGGTCCATGCCGCCGCACGCAAGGCGATCCGTGCGCACGTGCCGGTCGGCACCGTCCTGTGCCTGCCGACGGTGCCGTGCGTCGCGCCCGAAACCGACGCCGACGCGCCGACGCTCGACGATTTCCGCGCCCGCGTCATGGCGCTCACCTGCATCGCGGGCATGTCCGGCCTACCGCAGGTGACGATCCCGGCGACGCAGATCAATGGTCTGCCGGTTGGCCTGTCGTTCATCGCTTGGGATCGCGGCGATGAAACGTTGCTCGAACTCGCATTCAAGCTTGCGCCAAATTGCGGCGCTTAGGGAGGTTGCATGATCCTCGAAATCCGCACCTACACCGCTGCCGTCGGCAAGACGCAACAATGGCTCGACTATTACGGCAAGAACGGTCTGCCGATTCAGCAGGAGATGCTTGGCAAGCTGATCTTCTTCGGCACCAGCGAGATCGGCACGCTCAACCAGGTCACTCACATCTGGGCCTACACTTCGCTCGCCGAACGCGAACAGAAGCGCGGCGCGATGGCCAAGGATCCGCGCTGGCAGGATTATCTCAAGAACCAGCCGCCGGGCGCGCTCATCGCACAGGAAACTAAAATTCTGAACCCGGTCGCGTTCTCGCCGCTGAAGTGACGGCGCGACGCCGTCACTTCGCCTGCATCATGTGGCGCAGGACGTACTGCAGGATGCCGCCGTGACGGTAGTATTCGAGCTCGTCGAGGGTGTCGATGCGGCAGAGCAGCTTGATCGCCTCGCTCTTGCCGTCCCGGCGGGTGATGCGGCCGGTGAGGATGGCGCGCGGCTTCAGGCCTGAAGCGATGCCGACGATGTCGAACAACTCACTGCCGTCGAGCTTGAGGCTCTGGCGGTTCACGCCGCCCGTGAACTGCACCGGCAACACGCCCATGCCGATCAGGTTCGAGCGGTGGATACGTTCGAAGCTTTCGACGATCACAGCTTTGACGCCGAGCAGCAGCGTGCCTTTCGCCGCCCAGTCGCGCGACGAGCCGGAGCCGTATTCCTTGCCGGCGACGACCACCAGCCGCACGCCCTCTTTCTTGTAGAGCATCGCCGCGTCGTAGATCGGCATCACCGCGCCGTCGGGCATGTGCTTGGTCATGCCGCCTTCGACGCCGGGCACCATCTCGTTGCGGATGCGGATGTTGGCGAAGGTACCGCGCATCATCACCTGATGGTTGCCGCGGCGCGCGCCGTAGGAGTTGAAATCGGCCGGCCGTACCTGGTGCTCGACCAGGTATTCGCCGGCCGGGCCGTCGCGTTTGATCGAGCCCGCCGGCGAGATGTGATCGGTGGTGATGCTGTCGCCGAGGATCGCCAGCGGCCGCGCGTCCGATATGTCCGACAGCGGCGCCGGCTGCTTCGGCATGTTGTCGAAATAGGGCGGATAGGCGATGTAGGTCGAGCCCGGATTCCATTCAAAGGTGACGCCGCCCGACGGCTTTACCGACTGCCATTCGGGCGGACCGCGGAACACGTCGGCATAGCGCTTGCGGAACATCGGCGCGGTCACGGCCTGCGCCACGGTGTCCTGCACTTCGCGGTTCGACGGCCAGATGTCCTTGAGATAAACCGGCTTGCCGTCGCTATCCTGCGCCAACGCGTCCTTGGTCACGTCGACGTTGAGCGAGCCGGCGATAGCATAGGCAACCACCAAGGGCGGCGACGCCAGATAGTTGGCGCGCACTTGCGAATTGATGCGGCCTTCGAAATTGCGGTTGCCCGACAGCACCGCGCCGACGACGAGATCGCCATCTTCGACCGCCTGGGCGACAGGTTCCGGCAGCGGACCGGAATTGCCGATGCAGGTGGTGCAGCCGTAACCGACCAAGTTGAAGCCGAGCGCGTCGAGATCCTGTTGCAGGCCCGAGGCGGCGTAGTAATCCGATACCACTTGACTGCCGGGCGCGAGCGAGGTCTTGACCCAGGGCTTCACCTTGACCCCGCGCCGCACGGCTTTGCGCGCCAGCAAGCCGGCGCCGAGCATGACGCTCGGGTTCGAGGTGTTGGTGCACGAGGTGATGGCGGCGATCACCACGTCGCCATCCTTGAGCTGGTAATTGGCGCCGGCGACCTTCACCGGACCGCCGGTCTTGGCTTTGTCGCGCGTCGCGGCGAGCTTGGGCAGTTCGCTCTTGAAGGCTTGGGCGACACCCGACAGCGCGACGCGATCCTGCGGCCGGCGTGGACCGGCGAGCGACGGCTCGACCGTCGCAAGATCGAGTTCGAGCGTGTCGGTGAACACCGGATCGGGCGATTTCTCGTCGTGCCATAGGCCTTGCGCCTTGGCATAGGCCTCGACCAGCGCAACCTGCTGCGCGTCGCGGCCGGTCAGCGTGAGATAGCGCAAGGTCTCCGCATCAACGGGGAAGAAGCCGCAGGTGGCGCCGTATTCCGGCGCCATGTTGCCGATAGTGGCGCGGTCGGCGAGCGCCAGCGCCGCGATGCCCGGACCGTAGAATTCGACGAAGCGGCCGACGACGCCCTTCTTGCGCAACATCTGCGTCACCGTCAGCACCAGGTCGGTCGCCGTCGCGCCTTCCTTGAATGCGCCGTGCAGGCGGAAGCCCACGACCTCGGGCAGGACCATCGAGATCGGCTGGCCGAGCATCGCCGCTTCGGCCTCGATGCCGCCGACGCCCCAGCCGAGCACCGAAAGGCCGTTGATCATGGTGGTGTGGCTGTCGGTGCCGACCAGCGTGTCGGGATAGGCGATCGTCTTGCCCTTTTCGTCCGTCGTCCAAACGACGCGGGCGAGATATTCCAGATTCACCTGGTGGCAGATGCCCGTGCCGGGCGGCACGACGCGGAAATTGTCGAACGCGTCCTGGCCCCAGCGCAGGAAGGCATAGCGCTCGCCGTTGCGCTGGAACTCCATCTGCACGTTCTTGCGGAAGGCGTTGGCGGTTCCGAAATTGTCGACCATCACCGAATGGTCGATGACCAGATCGACCGGATTGAGCGGATTGATCCGCTTGGGGTCGCCGCCGAGACGCGCCATCGCCTCGCGCATCGCCGCCAGATCGACCACCGCCGGCACCCCGGTCAGGTCCTGCATAAGCACGCGCGCAGGCTGGAACGTGATTTCGCGCTCCGAGGTCTTGGTCTTAAGCCAAGCCGCCATCGCCTTGATGTCGTCGACCGTGACGGTGCGGCCGTTCTCGAAGCGCACCAGATTCTCAAGCAGAACCTTGAGTGAGAACGGCAGGCGCGAAATATCGCCGAGCCCGGCCGCTTCGGCGGCTGCCGCGAGACTGAAATAATCGTAGGACTGGCCGCCGACCTGGAGCGTGCGGCGCGCCTTCAACGAATCTTGTCCGGTGACCGGCACGAGGCTCCCTCTCTCTTCATCTTCGCTAACGGGGCCGGGCGTCAACGGTTGCTGCTACCGCGTCCCGCGCGCGAGATCAAGCGCAGCACGGCGACTATGCGCGCCGCGCAGGCGCCGGATCGCCGGCGACCCCGGAATTGGCGATCGGGGCGCCGCATACTATGATCGGCTCCCAGCGAACACCGACGTCGAGCGAGGCGATCTCCGCCCATGGCGTTGCCGGCCGACCGTGCGACCGCGCCCGCGGCGGCGCACACCGCCACGTATCCCGCCATCCTTCTGGCGTTGTCGGTGGCGTTCGTCTTCGCGGTCGCGATCGGCTTGTTCCTGTTCACTTGGCCGATCGCCGACGATTTCGTCCGCGCCGTCGAAGGCCGCACCCATGGCATCTTCGGCGGCGTCTGGGTCGAGTACACGACGTGGTCATGCCGCTGGGCCGCCGGCTTCATTCATTTCGTCATTGCCGCGATACTGCCGCTGACGCGCTTCTACGGCGCCAGCCTGATGGCGATCACGCTCGCGTCGCTGGCGATGCTGTCGCCGTTTATTGCCGGGGTGTTGGGTCTGCGCTGGCGTTCGCGGACGACGGTGCTGGTCGTCGCCGTCTTCGCCGCGCTGTGGTGGACGGAATCGCCGAGCGTCAACGAGCTGTTCTTCTTCCGCGCCGCCGAAGTCGAATACCAGCTCGGCTGGTCGGCGGCGATCGCGCTCGCCTACGCCGCTTGCCGTCTCGACCTGACGGCGGCGCCCGTCGGCGTGGTGCGCCTCGCGGCTCTGGCTGTCGCGGTCTTTTTCGTCAGCGGCCTGCATGAGCTCGCGGCTTCGCTCGAGGTCGGTCTGTTCGCCGTCGTCGCCGCCGCGGCACGTCTCGCCGATGGAAGCTGGCGGCCGGCGGCGCTGGTCGGGTTCGTCGCCGCGCTGATCGGGCTTGCGGTGGTTGTCGTTGCGCCCGGCAACGGCGCGCGCGAGGCCGCGGTCGGTGCGGCGCCGGCCCTGTCCGCGCTCGTCGCCACGGCGCTCGCACAGATCGCGCGCTCGGTCGCGCTGTGGGTCATCGATCCCAAGACGCTCGCCGCCGCCGGCTTGCTGATCGCGTTGCGCGCGCGCGGCATCATCGCGCCGCGCTGGACTGAGCGGCTGATCGCGCCAGCACGCTGGGCGATCACCGGATTGTTTGCCGCCGTGCTGATTGCACTTTACGTCGTGCCGGCTGTGGCATTAGGCGGCGCGGTGCCGGCGCGGACGCTGGCCGGAATCCACCTGGCGTTCCTTTGCGGCGGGCTGATCGTGGTCAGCATCTGGGCGCCGCAGGCCGTTCAAATCCTTACCGCGTGGCGGATCGACAGCGGCCGGGCAGTGCGCTGGTTGTTAGTGGCGCTGGCCGTAACCTTGCCGGCAAGCCGCAACATCGTCGCCGGCCTTGCCGATTTGCGCGGACCGGCGGAGTCGTTTCACGCCTTCATGGCGGCGCGCGATTCGACGCTGCACCGGCTTCAGGCCGCCGGCACCACGCGCGCGGTGTTGCCGGTGATCGCCAAGGCGGACTTTCCGCGGTCCTATGTCTTCCACGCCGACATCCGCGGTGACGACCAGTTCTGGATCAACCGCTGGACGGCCCGTTATTACGGCCTGACGGCGATTCGCGCCGCCGAAAGTCCTGCGGGCCGCTGAATCGGCCCACATACGGCCTTTTGAGCCAAAACGGTGATCGGGCTGAGCCGGCCGACAAATCATCCTTTCGCCACATTTCGATCCAAATCGGGTCTCAATCCCGGGCTTTCATCGCGGCCGGTGAGAGACATTTGGCTTTTGGCTTGTCTCGCATCTCCATGAAGCGGTCGCCCCCCGACCGCTCTATTTCGACGGCCTCGGTACCTCCCCCACCGAGGCCGTCACTTTTTTAACCGGACCGCGGCGATTCGCCGGAGCCGAGGTGCCCGGCGCATGGCATAGTGCCGCGCCATGGCGGGCCGGGAATCGCAGAAATCATTTACCGGTGAAGGGCTTGCGTGCCGCCGCGGCGAACGGCGGGTGTTCAAGGGCGTCGCGTTCGCCTTGGCACCGGGCGATGCGCTGCTGCTCGGCGGGCCCAACGGCAGCGGCAAGACCAGCCTGCTGCGCCTCATGGCCGGTCTCGCCCAGCCGGAAGACGGCGTAATCGCCTGGAATGGCGACGCCATCGCCGACGATCCGGCCGCCCATCGGGCGCGCCTCCACTACATCGGCCACCAGGACGCGGTGAAACCGGCGCTGACCGCCGAAGAGAATCTGGCGTTCTGGGCTGGAATGCGCGGCGCGAAGGACGGCGCCATCGGCGCGCTGCGCCGCTTCCGTCTCGACGCGCGCGGCACCTGGCCGGCGCGTTATCTGTCGGCCGGCGAGCGCAAGCGGCTTGGCCTGGCGCGGTTGATGGCGTCGCCGGCGACGCTGTGGCTGCTTGACGAACCGACCACCAGCCTCGACACGGAAGCCACCGAAATCCTGCTGACGGCAATCGCCGACCATCGGCGGACCGGTGGCTGCGTCGCGCTGGCGACGCACCTGCCGCTGCCGCTGCCCGGCGCGCAGACGCTGTCGCTCGCTAACCACGCTACCTGGCGACAGGCATGAGCGGCTTCGCGGCGCTGCTGACGCGCGACCTGCGGCTGGCGTTCCGCCAGGGCGGCGACGTCGCCAACGTCGTCGCGTTTTTCGCGCTGGCCGTGATCCTGTTCCCGTTCGGCGTCGGACCCGATCCCGATCTGCTGGCGCGCATCGCCGCCGGCGTGCTGTGGGTCACGGCGTTACTAGCGGCATTGCTGTCATTGGAACGACTCTTTGATGCCGACTTCCAAGACGGCAGTCTTGAAGCGCTCGGTCTCATGCCGGTGCCGCTCGAAATCCAGGTCCTGGCGAAATGCGTGGCGCATTGGCTCACCACCGGCCTGCCGTTGACCATCATCGCGCCGCTGCTGGCACTGGTGCTGCACTTCGATGCCGCGGGTTACCCGGCCTTGATCGCGGCGTTGCTGCTGGGCACGCCGGTGTTGAGTTTGATCGGCGCGATCGGCGCGGCGTTGACGCTGGGCGCGCGCCGCGCCGGCGTGCTGTTGTCGCTGCTGGTGCTGCCGCTTTACATTCCGGTCCTGATCTTCGGCGTTGCCGCCAGCGAGGCGGCCGCCTTGGGTCTTGAATCGCGGCCGCATCTTTTGCTGCTGGCGGCGCTTCTCGCCGGATCGCTGGCCCTGGCACCCTGGGCGGCGGCGGCGGCCTTGCGCCAGGCGCTCGAATAGCCGAAAAACCGACCATGCAGCGTTTCGCCAATCCCGCCCGTTTCATGCGCCTTTCGGCCGCTCTGCTGCCCTGGTGCAGCGTCGCGGCGGCAGTGCTGATCGCGATCGGGCTTTATGGTGCGCTGTTCATCGCGCCGCCCGACTATCAGCAGGGCGAAGCGGTCAAGATCATGTACGTGCACGTGCCGTCGGCATGGCTGGCGAGCCTGATCTATGCGGTAATGGCGGTCGCAAGCGCGGTGGCGCTGATCTGGCGGCATCCGCTGGCGCATATCGCCGCCGAAAGCGCTGCGCCCATCGGCGCGGGATTTACGTTCGTCTGCCTGGCAAGCGGTTCGCTGTGGGGCGAGCCGATGTGGGGCACTTGGTGGGTGTGGGACGCGCGGCTCACCTCGGTGCTGGTGCTGTTCTTCCTCTATTTGGGATTCATCGCGCTCGCCAATGCCTTCGACGACCGCACGCGCGGCTCGCGCGCCGCGGCGATCCTTGCCATCGTCGGCGTGGTCAACCTGCCGATCATCAAGTTCTCGGTCGATTGGTGGAACACGTTGCACCAGAAGGACAGCATCTTCCTTTTCAGCAAATCGACCATCGCACCGTCGATGCTGTGGCCGATGCTGGTGATGGCGGCGGGATTCCTGTTCTTGTTCGCGGTTCTGTTGATGCTGCGCATGCGGACCGCGTTGTTGCGCGCCAAGCTGCGCGCGCTGCGTTTCGGCGCGTGATGGCGCAGTTTTTCGCCATGGGCGGTTATGCCCGCTTCGTCTGGCCGGCCTACGGCATCGCGGTGATCGTGCTCGTCGGCCTGCTGGTGCATAGCGTGATCGGCTATCGCCGGGCACAACGCGCGCTGGACGCCGAGGAGCGGCGATGACGCGCAAGCGGCGGCGGCTTTATTTCGTGCTCGGCGGCTTGGCGCTGCTCGGCCTCGCCGTCGGGCTGACGTTGTCGGCGCTCAACGACAATCTGGTTTTCTTCTACGGTCCATCCGACCTCTATGCGCAGCATATTCCGCCGGGCCGGCTGGTGCGCATCGGTGGCCTCGTCGCCGCCGGTAGCGTCAAGCACGAGGCCGACGGCTCGACGCTCGATTTCACTATCACCGACGGTCGCAAATCCGTGCCAGTGACCTATCGCGGCACGGTGCCCGATCTCTTCCGCGAAGGTCAGGGCGTCGTGGTCGAAGGCCGGCTGACGCCCAGCGGCGATTTCAAGGCGACGACGCTCTTGGCCAAACATGACGAACGCTATATGCCGCCCGAAGTCGTCGACGCGCTGAAGAAAGCCGGCCGCTGGCAGGAAGGCGAAAACGGCAAGCCGGTTCCTTTGGCGCCACCCGCCACCGGAGCGAATCCATGATCATCGAGCTCGGCCATTTCGCGCTCATCCTGGCGCTGGCGGTGGCGATGCTGCAGGCCGGGTTGACGCTGACCGGCGCGGCGCGCAGCGACCTCAACCTGATGGCGGCGGGCCGGTTGGCGGCGCTGGCGCAATTCGCGCTCATCGCGCTCGCTTTCGCGACACTGGTGCACGCCTATTTCGTGTCGGATTTCTCGGTCGCCAACGTCGCCGAGAACAGCAGCAGCGCCAAGCCGCTGCTCTACAAGCTGACCAGCGTGTGGGGCAATCACGAAGGCTCGATGGTGCTGTGGGTGCTGATCCTGGCGGTCTACGGCGCGGCGATCGCCTGGTTCGGCGATGCCATGCCGCCGCGTCTGTGCGCGCGCGTGCTCGGCGTCAAAGCGCTGATCGCCATCGGCTTCCTGCTGTTCATCCTGCTGACGTCGAACCCGTTCCTGCGCCTGTCGCCGGCGCCGGAGGAAGGCATGGGCCTCAACCCGATCCTGCAGGACCCCGGCCTCGCCTTCCATCCGCCGTTCCTTTATCTGGGCTATGTCGGCTTCTCGGTCGCGTTCGCGTTCGCCGTCGCGGCGCTGATCGACGGCCGCGTCGACGCCGCCTGGGCGCGCTGGGTGCGGCCGTGGACGTTGGCCTCGTGGTGTTGCCTGACGCTCGGCATCGCCATGGGCAGCTGGTGGGCCTATTACACGCTCGGCTGGGGCGGCTGGTGGTTCTGGGATCCGGTCGAGAACGCCTCGCTGATGCCGTGGCTGGCCGGCACGGCGCTGCTGCATTCGGCGATCGTCGTCGAGCGCCGCGACACGCTCAAGAGCTGGACGATTCTGCTGGCGATCCTGACTTTTTCGCTGTCGCTGGTCGGCACCTTCCTGGTGCGCTCGGGCGTGCTCACGTCGGTGCACGCCTTCGCGCTCGATCCGCGCCGCGGCGTCTTCATCCTGGTGCTGCTGTGCATCGCCATCGGCGGCTCGCTGGCGCTTTAC
>JAGWIH010000068.1 GCA_028866355.1 Alphaproteobacteria bacterium | reverse complement strand
GTTTCGTCATCGGCGGTCCCGACGGCGACACCGGCGTCACCGGCCGCAAGATCATCGTCGACACCTATGGCGGCGCCGCGCCGCATGGCGGCGGCGCGTTCTCGGGCAAGGACCCGTCCAAGGTCGACCGCTCGGCCGCCTATGCCGCGCGCTATCTCGCCAAGAACGTGGTGGCCGCCGGCCTTGCCGAGCGCTGCACCATCCAACTTTCCTACGCGATCGGCGTCGCCAAGCCGCTGTCGGTCTATATCGACACCGCCGGCACCGGCAAAGTCGACGAGGCCAAGCTGTCGAAGGTGTTGCAGGACATGGTCAATCTGAGTCCGCGCGGCATCCGCACGCACCTCCAGCTCAACCGGCCGATCTATGCGCGCACCGCGGCTTACGGCCATTTCGGCCGGCCGCCGGAGGCCGACGGCGGCTTCTCGTGGGAGAAGACCGACCTCGCCGATCAGCTGCGCCGCGCGTTCTAGTCCAAGGACCGATTTCACGATGACCGCCGATTACAAGATCAAGGATATCGGGCTGGCCGATTTCGGCCGCCGCGAGCTCGCCATCGCCGAGACCGAAATGCCCGGCCTGATGGCGACACGCGAGGCCTATGGCAAGCAGAAGCCCCTGAAAGGCGCGCGCATCGCCGGCTCGCTGCACATGACGATACAAACGGCGGTGCTGATCGAGACGTTGAAGGCGTTGGGCGCCGATGTGCGCTGGGCGTCGTGCAACATCTATTCGACGCAGGACCATGCGGCGGCGGCGGTGGCGGCCGGCGGCACGCCGGTCTTCGCCTATAAGGGCGAATCGCTCAAGGAATACTGGGAATATACCCACCGCATCTTCGAATGGGCCGACGGCGGCGCGCCGAACATGATTCTCGACGACGGCGGCGACGCGACGCTGCTGGTCCATCTCGGCATGCAGGCCGAGAAGGACGCCACGGTGCTGGCCAAGCCGACCAGCGAAGAGGAAGAGGTGCTGTTCGCGGCGATCCGCGAGCGCCTGAAATCGAAGCCGGGCTGGTACGCGAAGCTGGGCGCTTCGATCAAAGGCGTCTCGGAAGAGACGACGACGGGCGTTCATCGTCTCTATCAGATGGAAAAAGACGGCCGCCTGCTGTTTCCCGCAATCAACGTCAACGACAGCGTCACCAAGTCGAAATTCGACAATCTCTACGGTTGCCGCGAAAGCCTGGTCGACGGCATCCGCCGCGCCACCGACGTGATGATGGCAGGCAAGGTTGCGTTGGTCGCGGGCTTCGGCGACGTCGGCAAGGGCTCGGCCGCGAGCCTGCGCAACGCCGGCGCGCGCGTTCTGGTCACCGAGATCGATCCGATCTGCGCCTTGCAGGCGGCGATGGAAGGCTACCAAGTCGTGACGATGGAGGAGGCGGCGCCCGCCGCCGATATCTTCGTCACCGCCACCGGCAACCTCGACGTCATCACCATCGACCACATGCGGCAGATGAAGGATCGCGCCATCGTCTGCAACATCGGCCACTTCGACAACGAGATTCAGGTGGCGGCGTTGAAGAACCTCAAGTGGCACAACGTCAAGCCGCAGGTCGACGAGATCGAATTTCCGGACGGCAAGCGGATTCTTCTGCTCGCCGAAGGCCGGCTGGTTAATCTCGGCTGTGCCATGGGCCATCCGAGCTTCGTGATGAGCGCGTCGTTCACCAACCAGACGTTGGCGCAGATCGAGCTGTGGACCAACCAGGGCAAGTACCAGAAGAAGGTCTATACCCTGCCCAAGCACCTCGACGAGCGCGTGGCGGCGCTGCACCTGGCCAAGGTCGGCGCGCATCTGACCAAGCTGACGGCCAAGCAGTCGCAGTATCTCGGCCTCAAGGCCGAGGGACCGTTCAAGGCCGATACGTACCGGTACTAGACGGGCCTGCGGGGTCTTGGCCTAATCGGCCGTGGCCGACGCGATCACGATCTTCTACGGCGCGGCGACGCGCGACGACGCCGAGGCGGTTTCGCTCCGCCGTGGCGCGCCTTTGCGCCTGAGCGACGGGCCCTATCCCTTCGCCGAGCCGCCTGATCTCATCCGCCTGGCGACAACGGCCGCACGGCTCGATTGCCTGCACGAGCATCTGCGGTCGCTGTGCGGCTTGTGGGCCAAACCGCCGCTCGCGTTCCTCGACGCGTATTTCGCGTGGATCGGCGCGACGCTCGCGGCTGCGCCGGCGAAGCGCGCCCTTAGCGAAGCGGGACAAGGCCTGTTTGCGCCCGAAGACTGGAGCTTCGCCGCGCTGCGGCCGCTGCCCTCGGCGTTCCTACCAACGGGCGACGTCACGATCAGCGTCGATTTCGCCTTCTGGACGGGTGTTGGGATCGTCGCCGTCGAGCTGCCCGGCGGACGGCGGGCGAAACGCCGCGACGAGCTTGAGCGCCTTCGCGCTTCGGGCGTCACGGTAGTCGAACTCGGCCTCGCCGATCTCGCAGATGCAGCGGCGCTCGGCGCCAAACTGCCTCTGGAGTTCGCCGCGTTCTGGCGCAACGCGAAGCTGCCGCAAAGTCCCTTCGGTGCGCGCGGCTTGACGATCGTGACGGCGCGTTAGAGGTTCAATTCGAGCGTGTAAAGCCCGCCGGTGAAGCGGTCGACGGCGTAGACGATCTCGTTCTCGTCGACATAGACGTCGTTGATCTGCGCCGCGCCGGCGGGCGAGCGCGCCGGCGCCTCGGGCACGAAGAACGCCACTTCCTTCGGCTGGAACGGGTCGCTGATGTCGTGCACGCGCACGCCGCCGTTGAAATAGGTGCCGAAGATCAGCGTGCTCGAGCGAAAGGCGGGTCCCGGCCGGTTTTCGTGCATGTTGTGCGCGCCGTAACGGCCGCCGACGTTGCGGTGTTTCTCGACTGCCGGCAGTGGCAGCGTCGCAATGTTTACCAGATTATCCTCGCGCCGCATGTCGAGCAGCCAGACCAGCTTGGGCCAGTCCGACGCCTTGTCGCGCACGCTTTCGTCGCTCACCACCAGCAGGTCGCGGTCGAACAGCGGCATCGCCGTGTGCGTGAAGCCGGGAAAGGGCGGATGCGGATTCCAATGACCGACCGGCTTGGGCTTCGCCTTATCCGCGATGTCGAGAATCCAAACGCCGCCGTCGATATAACCCAAATAGGCGCGATCTGGCCGGTCGGGATAGACGTTGGTGTTGTGCGTGCGGAAGCCGGAATCGAACTTGGGATGGCGGGGCGGCGGCGGTGCGCTGTCGGTCGCCGCCAAACCCGGCATCCACCAGCGGCAAATCTCGCGCGGCATTACCGGATTGCTGACGTCGATGGCGCGATAGAACTGATCGTCCTTCGGATCGCGCGGCTTGAAATCGGGAGCGCCGCCGGAAAAATGCACGGTCTTGCCGTCGACGAACCACAGCTGGTGCACGCCGCGCGAAAACGGACCCGAGCAGTCGAAAAACGCGATCGACTTAGGCTGCTCGGGCTTCGAAATGTCGAACAGTTCGATGCCCGCCGGCTTCAATCCATGCGTCGCCGTCTGATAAGCGACCGCCAGGATATCGCCGCAGACCTCGAGCGAATTCGACCGAACCTGCTTGTGCGGCAGGTCGGTTTGCACCACCAGCGCGAGCTTGCGCGGATCGGTCACGTCGACGGCGGTGAAATTCTTCGGCGCCGATTCATGCGCCAGCCACAGGATGCGGCGACCATCGTGGGCGAGTTGCAGGCTCATGCCCTCGCCGATGCCGCCGAAGCCGGCGAGATCGTGATGGGCGAGCAGCTTCAGATTGTGGGCTTGCGCGGCCATGGTAACGAAATCACCGGCGGTTATTTGCCATCGATGCGCTTCTTGGCCTCCGCGATCAGCGACAAATCGACGTATTTCGGCTCGAGCGTTACGGCCGTCGGCAATACGTGGAGCTTGACCGCCTGGTCGATGTCCTCCTGTGCCGCCTTGAGGTTTGGCACGGCGTCGGGCGAGCGGTAGAAGTCTTTTTTGGTAAAGGCATAGGCGAGGTCCTCGGGCTTCTGCTTGGTCACTTCCTCGGCGATCGCCAGCGCCTCGTCGCGGTTTTTCGGATCGAGGAACCAGCGCACAGCGCGAATGTGATCCTCGAAGAAATCCACCACCGCCGGTCGGTGCGCCTTGATGAAGTCGGCGCGCATGCCCCACAGCACCGTCTGCGACGGGCCGATCGCCTGCCCCATAGTGAACAGCGTGCGGTATTGACCGGTCTCGGCGAGCTTGTGTTCGAACTGTGGCATCACTGGGATGAGATCAACTTTATTTTGTTCGATCATCGAAACCATGTTAGCGAAGTTGGCCTCGACGGACGTGAAGTCGCTGTCCTTGATGTTGTGCTTGGCAAACATGACGCGCATCGCTGCGTCGCTCGCCGATCCGACGGCGTTGGTCGCGATGCGCTTGCCCTTGACATCGGTGAGCGCCTTGATCGGACCGGTCTTGCGGACCATGTAGGGCTGATCGAAGTAGCCGTGGGCGCCGGTCTGGATGACGTCGGCGACGACGCGCACGTCGAGATGCGCGTTGGTGATGGCCAGCGCCAGCGCCGACGGCGCGAAAGAGGCAACCTGAAGTTCGTTGGCCGCCATCGCCTCGATCTGCGGCGTCGTGCCTTTGAAGCGAATGCCGCGGGCGATGTAAGTCTTGCCGTCGTGCGGCAGGACTTCGGGATGTTTCTGCGCTAGCGCGTCGATCAACGGCTGCAAGTGACCGGGCGTCTGCACCCAGCCGACATCGATCGGGACGGGCGTCTGGGCGCCGGCGGGCGCGCCGGCAAAGCATAAGATGGCGAACAGCGCGGCTCCGGTGGCCGTCGGGCGAATGTGGATCATGTCCTCCCCCTCGTCGTGTTCTTGCGGCATGCACCGCTTGGCGCGATCTTAACAGAGCGGCAGGCGATGGAAATGCGGGAAAAATCGACGATTCGCGGGACGATGTCCAGCCCGGTTCCGGTGGCCCTGATCACCGGCTTTCTCGGCAGCGGCAAGACGACGCTGCTCAACGCGCTGCTGCGGCAGCCGGCGTTGCGCAACACCGCCGTCATCGTCAACGAATTCGGCGAGATCGGCCTCGATCACCTGCTGATCGAAACCGCGTTCGAGGACGCCGTGCTCCTGAAAAGCGGTTGTGTCTGCTGCACGGTGCGCGGCGATCTCACCGACACCATCGTGACGCTCGATGCCCGTGTCCGCCGCGGCGAGATCCCACGCTTTGAGCGCATCGCGATCGAAACCACCGGCCTTGCCGATCCTGCGCCGATCGCCGCGACGCTGCTCGAAGACATGCAGCTTGCGCCGCTGATCCGGCTCGATCGCGTCGTCGTGACGGTCGATGCGATGAACGCGGCTGCGCAACTCGACGCGAATTACGAAACGGCGAAGCAGGCGGCGCTCGCCGACGTCCTGGTACTGACCAAGACCGATCTGGTCGCGCCGGCGGCGCGCACAGCCCTGGAAATGCGCTTGCGTGCGCTCAATCCGTCGGCGGCGATCGTCGCGGCGGTCAATGGCGCGATCGCGGCCGAGCTTCTCTTTGGCACACCGTCATCGACGGTGCGGCGTGCCGCTGACGAGCACGACGGCCATGATCATCACCACGATTCGTCGCCCGACCATCTGCTGCGCCATCATGGGATCGCGACTTTCAGTCTGACGCATGACGCGCCGATTGCTTGGCCGGCGCTGGCCGCCTGGATTGAGGCGCTGGCGGCGTTCAAGGGACCAGAGCTGCTGCGGCTCAAGGGTTTGGCCAATATTGCCGGGCGCGACGGTCCGGTCGCGCTCGATGCGGTGCAGCACTTGGTCCATGCGCCGCGCGAGCTGCCGCGTTGGCCCGACGCCGACCGGCGAACGCGGCTCGTTTTCATCACCCGCGGCCTCGGCCGGAACGCGGTGGCGCGCTCGTTTGCGGCGACGGTAACGGCCCCAAGCTGAGACCGCCGGGTTATCCACGGCGTCATGGAAGCGCCACCGACACGTCACGATGTCGTCATTGGCGCTGCGCAGAGTGGTCCCATCGCGCGACGGCGCGACCGACGACCACCCGGGCTGGGACAGCCCTCTCGGCCCGGCGTTTTCCCGACGACTTATGCCTCCCCCAAGGGGCAGGGTGGCGGTTCGGCTTGGCGCCGAACCGCCGCCTCTTTTTGCCGCTGTCATGGCGCGCGAAAACGGTATCATCGCGTCCGGCCACGGCGTCGAGAAGACCGCGGTCCGGGAGGGCTGGTTGACGGCGAAAAGTGAAGTCCGCGACGGCATGCGGATCGATTGGGATGTGCCGATCGCGATGGATGACGGCGTCGTGCTGCGTGCCGACATCTTCCGTCCGCTCAAGCCCGGCAAGGCGCCGGCGATCGTCACCTACGGACCCTATGCCAAGGGGCTCGCCTTTCAGGAGGGTTACAAGACCGCCTGGGAGATCATGGCGGCGAAGCATCCCGACGTGCCTGCGGGCTCGTCGAACAAGTATCAGAACTGGGAAGTCGTCGATCCGGAGAAATGGGTCCCCGACGGTTATGCCTGCGTGCGCGTCGATTCACGCGGCGCCGGGCGTTCGCCCGGATACATCGATCATTTCTCGCCGCGCGAGACGCAGGATTTCCACGACTGCATCGAATGGGCGGCGCAGCAGGATTGGTGCAACGGCAAAATCGGCATCAACGGCATCTCGTATTACGCGATGAATTCGTGGGCGGTCGCGTCGCGGCAGCCGCCGCATCTGGCCGCGGTCTGCGCCTGGGAAGGCGCCGCCGACTGGTATCGCGATTCGACCCATCACGGCGGCATCCTGTCGACCTTCTGGGCCAACTGGTACGACATGCAGGTAAAGACCGTGCAGCACGGGCTCGGGCTCCGTGGGCCGAAAAGCGCGGTCACCGGCGAGCTGGTGTGCGGTCCGGAGACGCTGGACGATGCCGCACTCGCGGCCAATCGCTGCGACTTCGGCAATGACATCTTGGCGCGTCCGCTCGACGACGCGTGGTACAAGGCGCGCTCGCCGCGCTGGGACAAGGTCACGGTGCCGTTTTTGTCGGCGGCGAATTGGGGCGGGCAAGGTCTGCATCCGCGCGGCAATTTCGAGGCCTTCAGTCGCGCAGCTTCCAAGCACAAATGGCTTGAAGCGCACGGCGGCACGCACTGGGTCGAGTTCTATACCGATTACGGCGTCGGCTTGCAGAAGCGCTTCTTCGCTTATTTCCTCAAGGGCGAAAAGAACGGCTGGAACAAGGAGCCCACGGTGCGGCTCCAGGTCCGGCACGTCGACGGCTTCCGCGAGCGCTTCGAGAAGGAATGGCCGCTCAAGCGCACGCGCTGGACCAAATTCCATTTGCGGCCCGATTTGACGCTCGACGCCAAGCCGGCGACGAAAAAGGCGACGCGCACCTTCGCCGCGCTGGGCGACGGCTTGACCTTCATGAGTGCGCCGGTCGCGCAGGCGACCGAGATCACCGGGCCAATTGCCGCGCGGCTTGTCGTATCGTCCTCGACCGCCGATGCCGATCTCTTCCTGGTCTTGCGGCTGTTCGATCCCGCGGGCAAGGAAGTCGCCTTCCAGGGCGCGCTCGATCCGCACACGCCGATCGCGCAAGGCTGGCTGCGCGCTTCGCATCGGCGTCTCGACCGCCGGCTGACGCGACCGTGGCGGCCCTATCACACGCACGACAAGGCCGAGCCGTTGAAGCCCGGCGGCAAGGTCATGCTCGACATCGAGCTGTGGCCGACCTCGATTGTCGTTCCCAAGGGCTGGCGCGTCGGCCTGTCGGTGCGCGGCCGCGATTACGAGCATGACGGGCCGGCGGCGGCGCTTTCCAACATGAAACATCCGATGCGCGGCTGCGGACCGTTCCTCCACAACGACCGGCGCGATCGGCCGTCGCCGCTCTTCAGCGGCGATACGACGCTCTATTTCGGCGGCGGTGCGGCGGCCTATATGCTGTTGCCGATCATTCCGGCTAAGCCTGCGCGGCGCATGAAATCCCGATGAGCGAAACAGCGACCGATAGCGGGCTCGGCGAACGGTTTGCGACGTTGCACGAGATCGTGCGGGCGGCGCGCAACGCGCTGCCGACGAATTTCTGGGATTACCTGACCGGCGCTGCGGAAACCGAGACGACGTTGCGGCGCAACCGTCTAGCGATCGACAGCCTTGGCTTCCGGCCGCGGGTGCTCCGCGACGTGTCGCAGATCGACAGCACCGCGCAGATTTTCGGTAAGCCCGCCCGGTTACCTGTTCTGCTCGCACCCATAGGCTCGATCGAGAATCTCAACGCCGAAGGCCCGGCCGCGGTAGCGCGCGCCGCGGCCGCGTTCGGCGTGCCGACAGTGGTGAGCTCGGTGGCCAAGCCCGGGCTCGAGGCGACGGCGCAAGCCGCGCCGGCGGGCCGCCGCATTTTCCAACTCTACGTCCGCGGCGACGAGGCGTGGGTCGACGATTTCGGCAGTCGGGCGGTCGCGCATGGCTACGAGGCGTTCTGCTTTACCGTCGATACGTCGATGTACGGCCGCCGCGAGCGCGACATCGCCAAGCGCTATGTCGTCGGCGGCCGGCGTCACGTCGTGCCCGAAATGGAGCGCTTCCAGGCGGCGTTCGATTGGGATGGCGTTGTGCGCTTCAAGGCTAAGCACAAGCTGCCGATCGTGCTCAAAGGCATCGTCACCGCCGAGGATGCTGAACGCGCCTGCCAGCTGGGCGCGGCTTGCGTTTACGTCTCGAATCACGGCGGGCGGCAACTCGATCAGGGGCGCGGCACGCTCGACGCGCTGCCCGAGGTGGTGGCGGCGGTCAAAGGCCGTGTGCCGGTCATCGTCGACGGCGGCTTTTGCCGCGGCAACGACATCGTCAAGGCGCTGGCGCTCGGCGCCGCCGCGGTCGGCATTGGCCGGCTGTACTGCTACGGCCTCGCGGCGGCCGGCGATGCGGGGGTTCGCCGCGTGCTCGAGCTGCTCGAGATAGAGATCCGCATGTGCCTCGGCCTCCTTGGTGTCACGCGGTATGCCGATCTCAAGCGCGACATGGTGGTACCGGCACCGCCGGTTTATCCGCCGCACGTGCTGTCGGCCTTTCCGCTGCTCGATTTGAGCCAACCCGGCTATTGACCGTCAGCCGCGCTGTCGGCGGGGCTGACGCTGACGGTGGCGATTCCTGTCAATTCTTCCGACGCTTGATTAATATTAACCATGCCGGCGTTACATTTATTACTTTCGACTTATAGTATTAACCAACTTTCTGTGCCGTCTTAACTATATTTATCTTGTGCTTATAATGTTTTAACCATAAAACACTCAGCGATGGATTGGGCACAGGCGCGATTGGGATCGCGCCGTGCGTCGGTAAAAGGTATGGCAATGCGGTCTTCATCCGGCACAGGTTTTGGCACGTCGCTGCTTCTGTTCGCACTTTCGGCGGTCGGCGGCACGGCGGTGACCTTGTTTCTGATCACCTCGCTCAGCCCGCTGGTCGCGCTGTTTCCGCCGACTTCGGGTGCGCCGGAGATCGCGTACGGCATCGCCCTGATGTGGGGCTTGGTGGTGACCGCGACGATTGCGGTGCTGTCGATCGGCAG
>JAGWIH010000067.1 GCA_028866355.1 Alphaproteobacteria bacterium | reverse complement strand
CCCACTCCAGGGCAGGTTCCCACGCGTTACTCACCCGTGCGCCACTCACCTTGCGGTGCGTTCGACTTGCATGTGTTAGGCATGCCGCCAGCGTTCGTTCTGAGCCAGGATCAAACTCTCAACTTAGCCTCGCCGGTCTCTCCTTGCGGATCGTCCGGCAAAGTCCTGGCATCGTACGATTTGCATCGGCTCGGAATTGACTTCCTTACTAATGCGCATACGTACGGCACCGAAGGCGCCGCCGCCTGCGCATCCCTTCCTCTTCTCAACGATGTCAAAGACCGAACCCTCCACGTCGAAGGGCCCGCGCCAACGAGCGCGTCTCAATCCAAATCGTCGGCCGGCGATGCCAAACTTCGGCACCGAAGCCGACGAAACCACCCGCAGCCCAAACCGCTGCGTGGCGGCATAACCTGGTTCGCGGAGGC
The DNA here is from genome assembly GCA_028866355.1 of Alphaproteobacteria bacterium. Taxonomy (GTDB): domain Bacteria; phylum Pseudomonadota; class Alphaproteobacteria; order ATCC43930; family CGMCC-115725; genus REEB95. The sequence continues at coordinate 9,156 of JAGWIH010000067.1, read as the reverse complement.
CACCCCGTCGGGTGACCGGGCGGCTGATATAGGCCGTTCGCCGCGGCTTGTAAAGCCTTTCTGACAGAAAATCCGCGCTTTTCCGGGATTTTCAGCCGTCCCGATTCGGGTTGGGCGGCCTTCACTGCGGACCGGAGTGCTCAGGAAAAGTCCGTTGTTTCAGTAACTTAAGAAGCGGCCTAGAGCAGGCCGAGTTCGCGCAGCTCCTTGGCCAGCTTGGACGGCAGGTGTTCGCCTGAATCGACGCCGGCCGGCCGGTCCTTCGGCGCGTCCGTGGTCGTCAGATACCGCCAGCCCTGGAACGGACGGCACGGCCGCGGCATCACCGGCACCAGTTGCATCGCATATTCGATGGCGACGCGTTTCTCGCCATCCTTGCTGACGATCGGCGTGAATGATTTGAGCCGCTGGCGCACCGCGATTTGGCGCTTGATCACCCAATAGATCGAGCCGCCGTCGAGCAATTCTTCGACGCGCTTCGGCATGTTGCGCGTGAAGAACACCGACTTGCCGCGCTGTTGGCGGCGCAGCTTCTGCAATTTCCGGAGCTCGGCGAGATCGGCGACGCCGACCGCCATCTTGATGAGATGCAACGCCATCACGCAGCTTTCGTAGCGAGCGCCTTGGCGCATTTCGACGCCGGCTCGCGACCGAGCGCGTCGGAGATGAAGCGGCCGGCGGCGGCGAGCTTCGCGAGATCGATGCCGTGTTCGATGCGCAATCCGTCGAGCATGTAGACCACGTCCTCGCTGGCGATATTACCGGCGGCGCCCGGCGCATAGGGACAGCCGCCGAGGCCGGCGACCGAACTGTCGACCGTGGCGACGCCGTTTTCAAGCGCGGCCAGAATATTCGCCAGCGCCTGCCCATAGGTGTCGTGACAATGAATCGCCAACTTTTCGCGCGGCACGCGATGCGCCACGGCATCGATCATCGCGACGACGCGCGCGGGCGTGCCGCTGCCAATGGTGTCGCCGAGCGAGATTTCATAACAGCCGAGCGTCAGCAGCCGCGCCGCGACATCGGCCACCGCGGCTGGCGCCACCGCGCCTTCATACGGACAATCGACGACGCACGAGATATAGCCACGCACGCGAACGCCCGCCGCCTTTGCCGCGTCCATCACCGGCAAAAAGCGGTCGATGCTTTCGGCGATCGAGCAGTTGATGTTGCGGCGGGAGAACGTCTCAGACGCGGCGGCGAAGATCGCCACCTCGTCGGCCTTCGCCGCGCGGGCTGCCTCGAAGCCCTTCAAGTTCGGCACCAACACCTGATAGGCGACGCCCGCCCGGCGCTTCAGCGCCTGCATCACCGCCGCGGTATCGGCCATTTGCGGCACCCATTTGGGCGAGACAAAACTGCCGGCCTCAATGGTCTTGAGGCCGGCATCGGCGAGGCGTTCGATGAGTGTGACCTTGGTCGCCATCGGCACCGTCTTGGCCTCGTTCTGCAGCCCGTCGCGCGGCCCGACCTCGACCACCCGCACCGCCTTCGGCACCTGCATCACCGCGCCTCCTTCCCACCGCCGAGCACCAACAGCTCCGCACCTTCGGCGACCGGATCGCCGGCTGCATAACGGATATCGGTGACCACGCCGTCACTCGGCGCGGTGATCGCATGCTCCATCTTCATGGCTTCGAGCACCAGCAGGATTTGGCCGCGGGTCACGCGCGCGCCTTTGGTGACATGCACGGCGGCGATCTTGCCCGGCATCGGTGCGACGACGCGGCCGGCAACGGTTGCCGCCGCGGCCCGGCGCGCCGATTCATCGGCGAGACCGAGCCGCCATGTGCCGTCCTCCAGCGCGATCTGTGCGCCGTGCTCGTCCCAAGCGACGCTGGCTTCGGCACGACGGCCATCAAGCTCGACCGCGAGGTCATCGCCGTCGAGCACCCACGCCAGCGCCGGCAACCGGCGGCGGCCGAATTCGAGGCTCAGCCCATCCGGCGTGAAACGCAGGCAAACGCGGCGTTTCGTACCGCGATCGTCGAACACGAAATCGGTTGTGCGTGCATCACCGATCTGCCAACCGTCACGCAGCCGCCAGGGCGAAAAACGGTCGGCGCCGGGTTTCGGCCGCCGGGTTACGACGCGCGACAAGACCGCGGCGGCGAGCGCGATATCGGGCGCGGGATCGTGCGGCGCCAACTGGCCGAGATTGCGGCCGATCAAGGCCGTGTCGACGGCGCCGCGCCGGAAGGCCGGCTGCGCCAGCAGCCGCAGCAGAAAATCACGGTTGCTGATGACGCCGAGCACGCGGGTCTGGCGTAGCGCCGCGCGCAAGCGCTCGCGCGCCGTTCGGCGATCGGACCCCGACGCGACGATCTTCGCCAGCATCGGATCGTAGAATTCGGTTACCTCATCGCCTTGCCGCAAGCCGGTTTCGATCCGCAGATCGGTGTCGAGCAGCGGAAAATGGAAACGCGTCAACCGGCCGATCGACGGCAGGAAGTCGCGGCCCGGATCCTCGGCATAAAGCCGTGCTTCCATGGCGTGACCGCGGGCGCGAATGCCCGGCTGCTTCAGCGGCAGCTTCTCGCCGGCGGCGACGCGTAGCTGCCATTCGACCAGATCGAGGCCGGTGATCATCTCGGTCACCGCATGCTCGACCTGGAGCCGCGTGTTCATCTCGATGAAGTAGAATTTGCCGCGTTCGACGATGAACTCGACCGTGCCGGCATTCTGGTATTTCACGGCGCGCGCGACCTTGAGTGCCGCGTCATAAAGCTGGCGCAACAATGCCGGCGGCAGGCCCGGCGCCGGCGCCTCTTCAATCACCTTCTGATAGCGCCGCTGCGCCGAGCAGTCGCGCGCATAGAGGTGCACCAAATTGCCGAACCGGTCGCCAAAGACCTGCACTTCGACATGGCGCGGCGCGCGCAGATATTTTTCCAGCATCAAGCGGCCATCGCCAAATGCCGCGGTCGCCTCGCGGCAGGCGCTTTCGAGCGCAGCGCCGAGTTCGTTCGGCCGTTCGACGACGCGCGCGCCGCGACCGCCGCCGCCTGCTACTGCCTTGACCAGCAGCGGATAGCCGATATGCGCCGCCTCGGTAGCGAAGATCGCGGCATGCTGACGCTCGCCGCGATAGCCGGGCACGACCGGCACGCCGGCTTTCTCGGCCAGCGCCTTGGCGGCCGCCTTGTCGCCCATCGTGTGGATCGCTTTCGCCGGCGGTCCGACGTAGATGCGACTGGCCTTGGCGCAAGCGGCCGCGAATGCCGTGTTCTCCGACAAAAAACCGTAACCGGGATGGATCGCATCGGCGCCGCTGCGCCGCGCCGCGGTCAAGATCGCTTGTGCATTGAGATAGCTGTCGTGCGCCGGCGCCGGACCAATCTCATACGCCTCATCGGCGAGCGCGACCGCCAGCGAGCGGCTATCGGCGGCGGAATAGACCGCGACCGTCTTGATGCCGAGCCGCCGAGCCGTCCGGATGACGCGGCAAGCGATTTCGCCCCGGTTGGCGATGAGGAGTTTTTTGAACACGCTAGGCCCGGAAACGCGGCTTGCGCTTCTCGAGAAACGCGGCGAGGCCTTCGCGGCCTTCCGGCGCGGCGCGCGCCTCGGCGATGGCACCGGCCGTGCGCACCATGACCGCAGGCGTAATCGGCTTGCCAGCGACGGCGGCGATCATGCGCTTGGCTTTCGCCTGGGCGCCGGGCGCGCCCTGCAACAACGCGTCGACGATGGCGCCGACGGCAGCATCGAGCTGCGCCAAGGGCGCGATTTTGTGCACCAAGCCGATGCGCAACGCCTCGTCGGCGCCAAAGGCTTCGCCGGTCAGATTAAAGCGCCGGGCCTGGCGCACGCCGATGGTCGCCGTGACATACGGCGCAATCGTCGCCGGCAGCAGGCCGAGCCGCACTTCGGAGATCGCGAAGGTCGCCTCGGTCGCGGCAATGGCGACGTCGCTGGCGCAGACCAAACCGATCGCGCCGGCATAGGCCGCACCGTTGACCCGCGCCACCGTCGGCTTCGGCAAGGTATCGAGACGGCGCAACATGCGCGCGAGGCCCATCGCATCGGCGCGGTTCTCGCGCTTGCTGTAGCCGGCCATGCGGCGCATCCAGTCGATGTCGGCGCCGGCGGAAAACGCCGAACCCGCACCAGTCAGCACGACGACGCGCACGGCCGGATCGCGGCCGAGATCGGCAAAGAGCCGGTCGAGCGCGCGGATCAGCGCGTCGTCGAATGCGTTGCGGCGCTCCGGCCGGTTGAGCGTGACCGTAGCGACGCCGCGCGCGTCCTGCGAAACCAACACTGCGCCCATGTCACATCCGGAAGACCCCGAAATGGGTCTTTTCAATGGGCGCGTTGAGGCTGGCCGAGATCGACATCGCCAGCACGCGGCGCGTGTCCTGCGGATCGATGATCCCATCGTCCCATAGCCGGGCGCTGGCGTAATAGGGATGGCCCTGGGTTTCGTACTGCTTGCGGATCGCCGCCTTGAAACGGTTCTCCTGCGCCTTGGGCCAAGCCCTGCCGCGCGTACCGTCGCGCCGCACGGTCGCCAGCACGTTGGCGGCCTGCTCGCCGCCCATCACCGAGATGCGTGCGTTCGGCCAGGTCCAGAGGAACCGCGGCGCGTACGCGCGGCCGCACATGGCGTAATTGCCGGCGCCGAAGCTGCCACCGACGATCACCGTGAATTTCGGCACGTTGGCGCACGCAACCGCGGTGACCATCTTGGCGCCGTCCTTGGCGATGCCGCCGGCCTCGTATTTCTTGCCGACCATGAAACCGGTGATGTTCTGAAGAAAGACGAGCGGAATGCCGCGTTGCGCGCAGAGCTCGATGAAATGCGCGCCCTTCAGTGCGCTCTCGGAGAACAGGATGCCGTTGTTGGCAACGATGCCGATCGGATAGCCCCAGAGATGCGCGAAGCCGGTCACCAGCGTCTCGCCGTAACGCGGCTTGAATTCGTCGAACTCGCTGCCGTCGACCAGCCGCGCGATCAACTCGCGCACGTCATAGGGCTTGCGCGGATCGGCGGGTACGACGCCGTAGAGCTCTTCCGGCGCGTATAGCGGCTCGCGCGGCTCCGTGACGTCGAGCTGGTTGGGCTTGAGTCGGTTGAGATTGCCGACACTGCGGCGCAGGAGCGCCAACGCCTCGGCATCGTCGGCGGCGATCTGGTCGGCGACGCCCGAGACACGGGCGTGCACGTCGGCACCGCCAAGCTCCTCGGCCGAGACCGCCTCGCCGGTCGCCGCCTTCACCAGCGGCGGGCCGCCGAGAAAGATCGTGCCGGTGCCCTTGACGATGATGCTTTCGTCGGCCATCGCCGGCACATAGGCGCCGCCGGCGGTGCACGAGCCCATCACGGCCGCGAGCTGCGGCACACCGGCCGCCGACAATTTCGCCTGGTTGTAGAAGATGCGGCCGAAATGGTCGCGGTCGGGAAAAACGTCGTCCTGCGCCGGCAGGAAGGCGCCGCCGCTGTCGACCAGATAAAGGCATGGCAGGCCGTTTTCGCGCGCGATGTCCTGGGCGCGCAGATGCTTCTTCACGGTGATCGGATAATAGGTGCCGCCTTTGACCGTCGCGTCGTTGGCGACGACGACGCATTCGCGGCCCATCACCGGGCCGATGCCGGTGACGATGCCGCCAGCCGGAACGTCGTCGCCGTAAAGCTCGTAACCCGCGAAGGCGGAGAATTCGAGAAACGGCGCGCCGGGATCGAGCAAGCGGCGAATGCGTTCGCGCGCCAAGAGCTTGCCGCGCTTCACGTGCTTGTCGCGGGCGTCCTTGCCGCCGCCTTCGCCGATGGCCTTGAGCTTCTTGTCGAGATCGGCGACCAGCGCGCGCGCCGCTTTGGCGTTGGCGCGGAAGTCGGCGGCGCGCGGGTCGAGCGCGGTCTTGAACACGGCCATCACGCGGTCTCCTCGAACAGTTCGCGCCCGATCAGCATGCGGCGGATTTCCGACGTGCCAGCGCCGATCTCGTAGAGCTTGGCGTCGCGCAGCAGACGCCCCGTCGGAAACTCGTTGATGTAGCCGTTGCCGCCCAGCGCCTGGATCGCCTGAAGCGCCATCTGGGTCGCGCGTTCGGCGGCATAGAGAATGGCGCCAGCGGCATCCTTGCGCGTGGTCTGGCCACGGTCGCAGGCGCGGGCGACGGCATAGACATAGGCGCGGGCGGCGTTGAGCTCGGTGTACATGTCGGCGAGCTTGCCCTGCATCAGCTGGAACTCGCCGATGGGCTTGCCGAACTGCTTGCGGTCGTGGAGATAGGGAATCACCACATCGAGGCAGGCCTGCATGATGCCGAGCGGGCCGCCCGCCAGCACCACGCGCTCGTAATCGAGCCCGCTCATCAGCACGCGGACGCCTTCGTTGGGTTGACCGAGCACATTTTCCGCCGGCACCGCGCAATCGTCGAACACCAGCTCGGCGGTGGGCGAGCCGCGCATGCCGAGCTTGTCGAGCTTCTGCGCGACGCGGAATCCCTTCATGCCCTTTTCGACCAGGAACGCAGTGATGCCGCGCGGCCCGGCAGCGGGATCGGTCTTGGCGTAGACAACCAGCGTGTCCGCGTCGGTGCCGTTGGTGATCCACATCTTGCTGCCGTTGAGAATGTAGCGATCACCCTTCTTCTCGGCGCGCGTCGCCAGGGCGACGACGTCCGAGCCGGCACCGGTCTCGCTCATCGCCAAGGCGCCGACATGCTCGCCGGAAATCAGCTTGGGCAGGTATTTACGCTTCTGCGCCGCGCTGCCATTTCGCCGAATTTGATTCACGCACAAATTGGAATGGGCGCCATAGCTCAGGCCCACCGAGGCCGAGCCGCGGCTTACCTCCTCCATCGCCACGACATGCGCGACATAGCCCATGCCGGCACCGCCGAATTCTTCTTCGACGGTGATGCCGTGCAGACCGAGCTTGCCCATCTTGGGCCAAAGCTGGCGCGGAAAGACGTCGGTGCGGTCGATTTCGGCGGCCAGGGGCGCGATCGCGGCATCGGCAAAGCCGCGCACGCTGTCGCGCAGCATCTCGATCTCGGAACCCAGACCGAAATCGAATGCCGGACCGCGGTTCCGCGCCATGGGCCCTCCCCTGAACGGCAGTGTAGAGCATGATCTTTCCAGATGGGACCGTCTGCGTTGCGGTGCCGGCGCGGTGATCCGCGAGGCACGGCGCGAAGGGCGATGCGGGGACATCGGCCGAGCGCCGCAACGAAGCGGGCGCCCGCCGCCGCCGCAACCCGCAGGGCCGGGGCCTTTTGCGGCGCGGCTGCGTCGCCGGGCTCGGCCGTAGTCCCCGCTACGGCCCTCGCCCGGCTCCTACCCGGTGCCGCAAAATCCCTCCGGCGCAGACGGTCCCAGCTGGAAAGATCATGCTCTGCCGGGGCATTACATCGCTGCAAGGACGCCCGCGCTCAGGGATGGGCGCCCGCAGGCACCCATACAACGTCACGACTGGCAACCTTCCCCCCAAGGAGCATTCACCATGACATCCCATCGTCTTTCCCTGCCCGCTTTTGCCTTACTTGTCGGCCTGGGCGGCCTGACTGCGGCCGCCCCAGCCTTCGCCGAAGCCGCCGCGCCGGCGCCCGGCACGGCGACTCCGGCACCCGCCGCAACACCGCCGATGCACGAGCATCACCGCAGCGCCGAGCAGTTCGTCGTCGGCCGAATCGCCTTCCTCAAGGCCGAACTCAAGATCACGCCGCAACAGGAAGCGCAGTGGAACAAGGTCGCCGAGGCGATGCGCCTCAACGCCAAGGCGATCGACGCCGCGCGGGCGCAAAAGGTCGAAGGGCCACAGACCGCGGTCCAGGCGCTCGAGGGGCGCAGCCGCTTCGCCGATACCATGGCGAAAAACACCGAGCGCATGCTGACAGCGTTCCGGCCGCTCTACCAGAACCTGTCGCCCGACCAGCAGAAGATGGCGGACGAGATCCTGGCGGGGCATTCCCACCACCATCACGCGTTCAACTGAGCGACGGCGCGTGACGATCGGCCGGCCACGTTCCCCCGACGTGGCCGGCCCTATCGCGCGCTAGGACCGCGCCGCGAAATACGCCTTCATCGGCTCGAAATAACTGCACTGCCAGCCGCCGCGCGACGTCAGAGAGGTTAAAGGGTGAGCTCCCGCTGGTCTCCCGTGGAGACCTGCGCGTCATACACCGCGACGGCCGTCATATTCACCAGACCGCGCACCGTCACCGCCGGCGTCACGATATGCGCGGGCTTCCGAACCCCGAGCAGGATGGGGCCGATATTGAGCCCGTCACCCAGCACCTTGAGCAAGTTGAAGGCGATATTGGCGGCGTCGAGATTGGGCATGATCAGCAGATTGGCAACGCCCTTGAGGCGCGAGTTCGGAAAAATGCGTTGGCGGATATCCTCGACGATGGCGACATCGCCGTTCATCTCGCCTTCGACTTCGAGGTCGGGCGCGCGCTTGAGCAGCAGTTCCATCGCCTGGCGCATCTTGCGCGCGCCGGGCGTGTCCGAACCGCCGAAGTTCGAATGCGACAGCAACGCGACCTTGGGCTCGACGCCGAAATGGCGCACGGCCTCCGCGGCGCGCAACGTCATCTCGGCGACCTGCTCGGCCGTCGGATCGTCGACAACATAGGTGTCGCAGAGGAAGAACGTGCCCTTGGGCGTGATCAGCCCGGTCAACGCCGCCGGCGCGGCGGCGCCCGGTACGAGCCCGACGATATCAAGCACGTGGCGCAAATGACGGTCGTAAGGACCAACCGAGCCACAGATCATGGCGTCGGCCTCGCCGCGGCGCAGCATCAGTGACGCAATCACCGACGTGCGTGTCCGCACCAGATAACGGGCGAAGTCCGGCGAGATGCCTTTGCGCTCCATCAACTTGTGATAGAGCGACCAGTATTCGTTGTAACGCGGGTCACTGGTCGGATCGACCAGCTCGACATCCTGGCCGAGCTTGATTCGCAGGTTGAGGCGCTCGATGCGCTTTTGCGCGACATCGCGCCGGGCGATGATGATCGGCCGCGCCAGACCGTTGTCGACCACCTGTTGCACCGCGCGCAGCACGCGTTCGTCCTCGCCCTCGCCGTAGACGACGCGTTTCGGATCCTTGCGCGCATGCTCGAAGATCGGCCGCATCAGCAGGCCGGAGCGGAAAACGAACTCGTTGAGGCGGTCGCGATAGGCCGCGAAATCGGTAATCGGGC
>JAGWIH010000066.1 GCA_028866355.1 Alphaproteobacteria bacterium | reverse complement strand
GGCGGTGTTGTCGCTGTTCTTCTTCGGCGGCCAGGTGCTGCACGGCTTCTCGATCGCGATGCTGTGGGGCATCGTCGTCGGCACGTACTCGTCGCTCTTCATCGCCGCGCCGATGCTGTATTACATCCGGCCCAAGGGCGTGCACGGCCGGGGCGGCGAACCCGCGCCGTCGCCGGCTTCGGCCCATCCGTCTCCGGGGACCAAGACCGGCGCGCCGTGACCGATGTCACGCCCCTGATCCCCGCCGGGCGCCAGGTCGTCGACAGTTACGGGCGCAACGGGTTCCATGTCAGCGGCGTTGCCTACGAGGGCGCCATCCTGGTGACAGCCGAAGCCACGGTCGCCTGGCCGGTCGGCTCGCTGGGCGCGATCACGCCCGACAGCTTCAGCACGTTGTTCGACCGCGGCATCGAAATCCTGCTGTTGGGCTGTGGCCCACGCATGGTGCCGGTGCCGCCGGCGTTGCGCGCCGCGCTCAAGGCCAAGGGCATCGTGGTTGACGCGATGGACACGGGCGCCGCGTGCCGCACGTACAACGTCCTGGTGGCCGAAGAGCGCCACGTCGCCGCAGCGTTGTTACCGGCCGGTTAACCACCCAATCTTGACGGGCGGGGCGAAAATCGTCAGCGTGCGGCCGCTCGTTCGCAAGGCGCAGCATCCAATAGCGCTGGAGTGTTTTGTCCCCGCTCGATTTCGCCGGGAGGCAATTGCGCATGACGTCGGTGGTTGAATCTCAAGCGTCAACACCGGCATCGCTCGCGGCGCTGGTGCGACAGCACGACCGCGATCGTTTCGCGACCGCCATGTTCGCGCCTGCGCCGCGCCGCGAGAACCTGTTCGCGCTCTACGCCTTCAATTACGAGCTCGCCAAGGTACGCGAAAGCGTGCGCGAGCCGATGATGGGCCGTGTGCGGCTGCAATGGTGGCGCGACACGCTCGCCGAGATCGCTGCCGGCCAATCGCCGCGGCGTCACGAAGTGGCCGAGCCGCTGGCGCGTGTCATACGGGCCCATCATCTGTCGCAATCGACGCTGACGCGCATGATCGACGCGCGCGAGCAGGATCTCCTCCCGGATCCGCCGACGACATTCACGCAGCTTGAAGACTATGCCGAGGCCACCGGCGGCGGTCTCAATTACCTGGCGCTGCAAGCTTTGGCGGTAAAGGACGGCAAAGGCGCGGCGCCGATTGCCGCGCGCCACGTCGGTGTCGGTTACGCGCTGGCGGGCGTCCTGCGCGCCACCGCGTTCAACGCAAGGTTCGGCCTGTCGCACATTCCGATCGAGCTCGATCCCGACCGGCATGCCTTGGGCGGCAAAGCAACGCCGGCCCTATGCGACGCGGCAGCGACGATTGCCGAGGCCGCCCATGCCCGGTTCGCCAAGGCGCGGTCACTGAGCGACGATATCCCGGAGGCGGTGATGCCGGTGCTACTGCCGATGCTTGTCGCCGAGCGCTGGCTTGGGCAGATCGAGCGCGCCGGCTACGATTTATTCGCGCCGCGTATCCTGCGGCCCGATCCATGGCGCGGGCTGCGGCTGGCGCTGGCGGCGCGGCGCGGCCAGCTTTAGGCCGTCTTGGGTAGCGTCGCCGTGCAGTGCGGGCAGCGCGACGCCTTGAGCGCAATCGTCGAAATGCAATAAGGGCATTCCTTGGTCGTGGGCGACGGCGGTGCCTGGCCGGGCGAGAATTTGGCGGTCAGCTTGTTGATCTGCTTCACCAGCAGGAACACCGCGAAGGCGACAATCACGAAGTTGACGATGGTGTCGATGAAGGCGCCGTAATTGAGCGTCGCTGCGCCAGCGGCCTTGGCGGCGGCGATGGAATCGTAATGGATGCCGGTCAGGCTGATAAACAGGCTGGAGAAATCGACCTTGCCGAGCAGCAGACCGATCGGCGGCATGATAACGTCGCTCACCAGCGAGTTCACGATCTTGCCGAAAGCGGCACCCATGATGAGGCCGATGGCCAGATCGACGACGTTGCCGCGCATGGCGAAGTCACGGAATTCTTTGAGCATCGGGTTCCTCCAAAAACTGCGCTCCGCAGCTTGGGCGAAACTGCGCGATGGCGCAATCATTGGCGGCGGTTCAGCCAAGTAAGGCCGCAGCGCTACGCACGAGCATGTAGGCGGCGACGACCAAGACCATCACGGCGAAAAGACGAGTGAGAATCGTCTTGCGCGATGCGAGGGCGATGGCAACCTTCATGCCGCCAACGCCACCGATGATGCCCCCGAGAATGAACATTCCGGCGATGTCCCATGCCACGAGACCGGCAAGGGCATAATTGGCTGCCGTCGTAATGCCGAAGACACCGACCGCCACCAGTGACGAGCCGATGGCGTTGAGGATCGGCATGCCACTGCCGAGCATGATGCCTGGTACGATCAGGAAGCCGCCGCCAATTCCCAAAAAGCCCGAGATCGTGCCTGTGAGTCCGCCAATGCCGACGAGGCGGCCGGCGATGCGCGGGTTGATGCGTACGGTCGGATCGCCCATCGCCATGCGCGGCCGCAGCATCGCCGCGCCCACAGCGAACATGGCGAGGGCGAACAGTACCAGCAGCACGCTGCCGTTGGTGAGCTTGCCCAGGGTCGAGCCGATCGCCGCGCCGACCGCGCCTGCGCCGGCGAAGACCGTGGCGCACGGCCATTTCACGGTGCCACTGCGCCAATGGCCGATTGCGTTTGCAAACGCATTGACTGCGACCGCCAGTGCACTGGTCCCGATGGCCACATGCGGATCGGAAACGCCGACGACATAGAGCAACAGCGGGACTGCCAGGATCGAACCGCCGCCGCCGCTCAATCCGAGCGCAAATCCGACGACGCCGCCCGAACCCAGCGAAAGAACGGCGGCGACGAAGCTCATGCCGCTTGCGATTTGTTCCAAGGCATCACGCGCAGCAGCCGCGCCATGCCGCAGAATCCGGTGATGCCTGCCTGCAGCAGGCCGAAGCCCACGGCGCCGGACAGAATAAAGAACCACGGCGAAACAAGGAATCCGAGAGCGACGCCGCCGAACACCAGCGCACCCGCACCAATTTGTACCTGACGCTGCAGATCGATTGGGGCCGAGCGGTCGAGATGAACCGGTAATCCAGCGGCTTTCCAGGCGTCCAGGCCGCCGGCCAGAACGTAAGCGTTGCTGAAGCCTCCGGCGATAATGCGGGCAGTATTGGCAGCCGTCCGATTACCGCTGCGGCATGTGAACACCACGGTCTTGTCGTGCTCACGATCGAAATCATGCCGGTCGAAGCCGGAGAGTGGCGCCAGTCGGGAGCCGATAATGTGCTCACGGGCGAACTCGTCGCCCTCGCGGATGTCGATCAGGATGGCGCTGCCATCGTCCAAACGGCGCTTAAGCTCTTGGGGTGTAATCGGTTTGAGCGACATGATTCAACTCCGTTTCGATTTGGCAGGCGGACAGAAGATTCCTGAAAGTGTGTTGATGACCGCGACCGCGGCCGGGCTCTTGAGCCGATAGAAGACCATTTGCGCCTCAGGCCGGGTGCCAACCACGCCGGCCTGACGCAGTTTGGCGAGATGCTGCGACACTGCGGCCTGTTGCAGTCCGACGCGGCGGACCAGCTCGTTAACCGAGCGTTCGCCATGGGCAAGCTCGCACAAAATCATCAACCGGCGCGGATTCGCGAGTGCTGCCAGCAGGGAGGCGGCCTCGCTCGCTTTGGCCTCGAAGCGCCGGGCATCGCGAATTTGTAGGGCAGTCATGCGCAAGTCTCTTTGCATAAGGTGACGCTTAATAAGAGACACCTTATATAAACGCCGTGAGGTGGAATTCAAGCGCTTATCGGAGGTCCGGCCCATGTCTCCCCGAATCCAGGCCTTTTTCGATCCGGCGATCTTTACCGTGTCCTGTCTTGTGTCCGATCCGGTGACCCGCGAGGCCCGCGACAAGACACTCGATATGCCGGGGCTGATTCTGCCGTCGATCCAGGTCAACATGCGGGCGGGCAATTGGTCAGCGCCAGAAGCCAACGGCACGGTCTATCTCAAGCTGCCTGTAAATGCCCTATAGGGTTACGCCCGCTTGCGCTTCTTTTCGGAATTGCGCGCGAGATAGGCTTTGAGATAATCGCCGGTATAGCTGCCCTTGGCGGCGGCGATCTGCTCGGGCGTTCCCGTCGCCACGATGCGCCCGCCGCCCGAGCCGCCTTCCGGCCCGAGATCGACGATCCAGTCGGCGGTTTTGATCACTTCCAGATTGTGCTCGATCACCAGGATGGTATTGCCCTGGTCGACGAGCGCGTGCAGCACCTCGAGGAGCTTGCTGACGTCGGCGAAGTGCAGGCCGGTGGTCGGCTCGTCGAGGATGTAGAGCGTGCGGCCGGTGGCGCGCCGCGACAATTCCTTGGCGAGCTTGACGCGTTGCGCCTCGCCGCCGGACAGCGTCGTCGCCGGCTGGCCGATGTGGATATAGCCAAGACCGACGCGCTCCAACGTCGCCAGTTTCTCGCGGATCGACGGCACCGCCGAAAAGAACGCCGCGCCTTCCTCGACGGTCATGTCGAGCACGTCTGCGATGCTCTTGCCCCTGAACTCGACTTCGAGGGTTTCGCGGTTATAGCGCTTGCCCTTGCAGACGTCGCATTGGACATACACGTCGGGCAGGAAGTGCATCTCGATCTTGATGACGCCGTCGCCCTCGCACGCCTCGCAACGGCCGCCTTTGACGTTGAACGAGAACCGGCCGGGACCGTAGCCCCGCGCCTTGGCCTCGGGCAATCCGGCAAACCAGTCGCGGATCGGCGTGAAGGCGCCCGTATAGGTCGCCGGATTGGAGCGTGGCGTGCGGCCGATCGGGCTCTGGTCGATGTCGATGACCTTGTCGAGATGCTCGGCGCCTTCGATGCGGTCGTGCGCGCCAGCCTGCTCGCGCGCGCCCATCAGCTTGCGCGCCAGTGCCTTGTAGAGCGTGTCGATGACCAGCGTCGACTTGCCGCCGCCGGAGACGCCGGTGATGCAGGTGAGGGCGCCGAGCGGAAAGACCGCCTTGATGTTCTGCAGGTTGTTGGCGCGCGCGCCGACGACGGTCAGCGTCTTGCCGGTGCTATGCCGGCGCTGCGCCGGCAGCTCGATGCGTTTGCGGCCGGTGAGGTAGGCCGCGGTGACGCTATCCGGGCTTTTCATCACCGCGTCGGGCGTACCGATCGCCACCACCTTGCCGCCGTGGATACCCGCGGCCGGCCCCATGTCGATTAGAAAGTCCGCGGCGCGGATCGCCTCTTCGTCGTGCTCGACCACCAGCACCGAGTTGCCAAGGTCGCGCAGCCGCTTGAGGGTCGCCAGCAACCGGTCGTTGTCGCGCTGGTGCAAGCCGATCGACGGCTCGTCGAGTACGTACAGCACGCCGGTGAGGCCCGAGCCGATCTGTGACGCCAGACGAATACGCTGGCTTTCGCCGCCCGACAACGTGCCAGAAGCGCGCGACAGCGTCAGGTATTCGAGGCCGACGTTACGCAGAAATCCCAGGCGTTCGTTGATCTCCTTGAGGATGCGCGCGGCGATATCGCGCTGCTTCTGTGTCAGGTCCTGGCTCAGCGTGCCGAACCATTCGCCGGCCTCGAGGATCGACATGTCGGCGACCTGGCTGATGTCGCGCTTGCGGATCTTGACCGCCAGCGCCTCGGGCTTGAGCCGCTTGCCTTGGCAGGCTTCGCACGGCGCGGTGTTTTGGTAGCGCGAGAGTTCCTCACGCCGCCAAATACTCTCGGTCTCGCGCCAGCGGCGTTCGATGTTCGGAATCACGCCTTCGAACGGCCGCGTCGTCGAATAGCTCTTGCGGCCGTCGTCGTATTTCATGGTCACCGGCTTGTCGCCTGTGCCGTAGAGGATCGCCTGGCGCACCTTGTCGTCGAGGTCCTTCCACGGCGTGTTGACGCTGATCTTCAAATGGCGGGCGAGGCTGTCGAGCGTTTGGGCGTAATACTGCGTCGACTGGGTGTTCCACGGCGCGATCGCGCCTTCGCGCAGGCTCAGGCGCTCGTCGGGTACGATCAGATCGGGATCGAAGAACAATTTGGTGCCGAGGCCGTCGCAGGTCGGACACGCGCCGAACGGATTGTTGAACGAGAACAGCCGCGGCTCGATCTCGGGAATGGTGAAGCCCGATACCGGACAGGCGAATTTGGCTGAGAAGATGGTCTGCTTGCCGCCGTCGGCGTCCTCGGCAACGGCAATGCCGTCCGCGAGCTTGAGCGCGGTTTCGAGGCTGTCGGCGACGCGGTTGCCGAGATCCTTACGCACGACGATGCGATCGACCACGACTTCGATGTCGTGCTTGAGCTTCTTGTCGAGCGCCGGCGCGGCGTCGATGTCGACCATCTTGCCGTCGACCTTGACCCGCTGAAACCCGCGCTTTTGCAGCTCGAGCAGGTCTTTGCGGTATTCGCCCTTGCGGCCGCGCACGATCGGCGCCAACAGCAGGAGACGCGTGCCGTCCGGCATCGCCATGACGCGATCGACCATCTGCGAGACGGTTTGACTCTCGATGGGAAGGCCGGTGGCGGGCGAATAGGGCACGCCGACGCGCGCCCACAGCAGCCGCATGTAATCGTAGATTTCGGTGACCGTGCCGACGGTCGAACGCGGATTGCGCGAGGTGGTTTTCTGCTCGATCGAGATCGCCGGCGACAGGCCTTCGATCAGGTCGACGTCGGGCTTCTGCATCAGCTCGAGGAACTGGCGCGCATAGGCCGACAGGCTTTCGACGTAACGGCGCTGGCCTTCGGCATAGATCGTGTCGAAGGCGAGCGACGACTTGCCCGAACCCGACAGGCCGGTGATCACCACCAGGCTGTCGCGCGGCATATCGACGTCGACGTTCTTCAGATTGTGTTCGCGGGCGCCGCGGACACGGATTTGCTGCATGGCAGGAGACACTCGAGTCGTCGTCGGTGATGCGGGACTATGAGCCACAAGCTTCGTGCTTGGCAATGTTCCCATTGTGTTCTAGGCTGCGGACGCTTGCCAAACCGCGCCAGACGCCCATAGATGGGGCGACACGCCGCGGTTCACAAGGCGGCGGAAAAGCGGGAGGAGCGGGCGATGGCCGGAAGCGTCAACAAGGTGATCCTGATCGGCAATCTCGGCCGCGATCCCGAGATCCGTTCGACCAACGACGGCACCCGCGTCGCCAATATGTCGGTCGCGACCTCGGAATCCTGGCGCGACAAGGCCACCGGCGAGCGCAAGGAGCGCACCGAATGGCACCGCGTCGTCGTGTTCAACGATCGGCTGGTCGAGATCATCGAGAAGTACCTGAAAAAGGGCTCGAAGGTTTATCTCGAAGGCGCGCTGCAGACGCGCAAATGGACCGATCAATCGGGCCAGGAGAAATACACCACCGAAGTGGTGCTGCAGAAATTCCGCGGCGAGCTCACGATGCTCGACGGTGCGCGCTCGAGCGGCGGCGAGGGTGGCTTTGCAGCCGACGAGCCGTCTGCGGCGCCGGCGGCGGCTGGACGCGCCAAGGCCAAAGCGCCGGCGCCCGCCGATTTGGACGACGAAATCCCGTTCTAGTCTGGACGTTTTCAATGCTGACAATCGGCGGCGATTGCGTGCCGCCGAGGGTCGGATTCGCGGTTTTTGCGGCGCACAAAAACCAACCCAAAAACGACTCGCCTGAGGGCCTAAAATTGTCCTCACAAATTACTGTTAAAGTGACTTATAAACAGCTGTTTTTATAATATAAAAATTATTCCACGAATCAGCCTATCCAGGCGCCAAGATGGCGGCGGCCGACATTGTTCGCAAAGCTGAAATCACGTACAATTTTTGCACCGTAACGCTGGCGTGTTCCGCCAGCGTTTGCACGAGAAAACGCCCCTAGAACTGGCCCAAAACCGTGGTCGCCAACCCAACGCCGCCGACCCCGCCGCCGCCGAGCGACATCGCGCCGGTCTCCATCGAAGAGGAGATGCGCCGGTCGTACCTCGATTACGCCATGAGCGTGATCGTGGCGCGCGCCCTGCCGGACGTGCGCGACGGCCTCAAGCCGGTCCACCGCCGCATCCTCTACGGCATGAAGGAGGGCGGCAACGAGTGGAACCGGCCGTACCGTAAGTCGGCGAACATCGTCGGCTATGTGATGGGCCATTACCATCCGCACGGCGACGCTGCGATTTACGACGCCATGGTGCGCATGGCGCAGGATTTCTCGATGCGTCTGCCGCTCATCGACGGCCAGGGCAATTTCGGCTCGATGGACGGCGATCCGGCGGCGGCGATGCGCTACACCGAGGCGCGCATGTCGCGCGCCGCCGACGCGCTGCTCGACGACATCGACAAGGAGACCGTCGACTTCCAGCCGAATTACGACGGCAGCCGCCAGGAGCCGAAAGTTCTGCCGGCGCGTTACCCCAATATCCTGGTCAATGGCGGCGCCGGCATCGCGGTCGGCATGGCGACCAACATTCCGACTCACAATCTGGGCGAGGTGATCGACGCCTGCATCGCCTATATCGACGATAACGCTATTTCGATCGAAGCGCTGATGGCGAAGGTGCCGGGTCCGGATTTTCCGACCGGCGGCATCATCCTCGGCCGCGGCGGCGTCGCCGATGCCTATCGCACCGGCCGCGGTTCGATCGTCATTCGCGGTAAGGCGGCGATCGAGGAGCTACGCGGTGATCGCGAGGCGATCATTATCACCGAGGTTCCCTACCAGGTGAACAAGGCGCGCCTGGTCGAGCGCATCGCCGAACTCAGCCGCGAGAAACAGATCGACGGCATCAGCGACCTTCGCGACGAAAGCGACCGGCACGGCGTGCGGGTCGTCGTCGAGCTCAAGCGCGACGCCATGGCCGAAGTCGTGCTGAACCAGCTCTATAAGTTCACGCCGCTCCAGGAAACCTTCGGCATCAACATGCTGGCGCTGGACGGCGGCGGCCGACCGGTGTTGATGGGCCTGAAGGACGTGATCGCCGCCTTTGTCGCCTTCCGCGAGGAAGTCGTCACCAAGCGGACGGTCTATCTCCTGGGCCAGGCGCGCGACCGCGCCCATCTGTTGCTGGGGCTCGCCGTTGCCGTCGCGAACATCGATGCGGTGATCGAGCTCATCCGCAAGGCAAAGGATCCGGAGACGGCGCGAACGCAGCTGGTGGCGCGCGCCTGGCCGGCGGCGTCGGTGGCGCCACTGGTGGCGTTGATCGAGGAGGAAGGCCGTTCGCGTCTGGCCTCCGACAACACCTACAAGCTGTCCGAAGAACAGGCCAAGGCAATCCTCGAGCTCCGTCTGCAACGGTTGACCGGGCTCGAGCGCGACAAGATCGCCGAGGAATTGCGGGACCTGACCGAGGAGATTCGCGGCCACCTCGAGATCCTGGGGTCGCGGCCAAAGCTGCTCGATGTTGTCCGCAAGGAGTTGCGCGAAGTGCGGGAGCAGTTCGCGACGCCGCGCAAGACGATGCTCGAGGACGCGACCGCCGAAACCAACATCGAGGATCTGATCCAGCGCGAGGACATGGTCGTCACCGTCAGCCACGCCGGCTACATCAAGCGCGTGCCGTTGGTGACCTATCGCGCGCAACGCCGCGGCGGCCGCGGCCGCGCCGGCATGGCGGTGCGCGACGAGGATTTCGT
>JAGWIH010000367.1 GCA_028866355.1 Alphaproteobacteria bacterium | reverse complement strand
CAATCCGGACGTTGGGCGGTCGCGGCGGCTTCGCGCCAGCCGGCAACCGGCGCGATCGGACCCGGCGCCAGGCCGAGCGCGGCGACATAGCGCTCGGCAGCGGCGATCACGGCCGGCGCCAGCGCCGTGCCGACGGCGGCAAACCATTTCAGGCGGGGAATTTCGGCAACATAGGCGGCGATTTGCGCCCAAGCCGCATCGGCCTCAAAGCGCGCCGCGTCGCTCACGCCGCCTCGGCGACCTCGGGCAGCTTGAGCTTGAGATGGCCCTCGACGAGATCGCGCACGCGCTTCAGGAAATCCGCGCGCATATCCTCGTTGGTGCGCTGCTTGATGCCGTATTTGCGATAGACCGCGTTGTTCGCCGAATCCGTCTTGCCGAAGAACGCCGGCATCATCGGGAAATAATGGTCGATCGCCGCTTGGACTTTCTTGCGGCCGTCCTCGGTCTTCACCAATTCGGTACAGGTGTCCTTGCCGAACTGCGAATGGAAGATTTCTTCCGGCATCGTCACCTTCGCCAGGTTGCGCAGCGGCATGAAGCTGCACTTCATCAGATCTTCGACCTGGATGATCTCGGCCAAATCGGCCAGCAGCTTGACGACGCAGAACTCCTCCCAGGTCTTGAGCGGGAATTCGAAGATCGACAGCGGCTTGCGGCCTTCGGGCGTCATCTCGGATTCGGGAATGCCCATCTGCTCGCCGAGCTGACGGAAGCGGACATGGTGGCCGTATTCCTCCATCGCGATGCGGCAGGTGAGCCATTTGAGATACGGCGTCGGCGCCAGCGCGATCGCCGGCTCGTCGTAGACGCGCGCGCCATAGAGCTCGTTGACCGCGTGGCTGCGCACGATCTTGCGCACCGCCAAGCGGTATTCCTCCGGCGCCGCCTTGAGGGCGTCGACCGATTTGATCGGGGCGGCGGCTGTGGCGCTCATGATCCCCTCTCCTTTCCGATAAATTCTATAGGTCTATAGACAAACCCTATCAAAGAACCGGCCGGTTCGCAAACGCTTCGAGATCGGTTTCGAGCGGCGCGAAATGCGGCGTCAACGCGGCGACGGCGGCGCCGAGTCCATCCGGCGTTTCGGCCACCGCGGCGGCGACCGGCCGCGGCTGCGACAGGATCATCACTTCACGGCCGCGGACGCCAAAGAGCTGGCCGGTGATCTTGGCGCCGGCATCGCTCGCGAGATACGTCACCAAATCGGCCACGGGCTGGGCCGGGATTTTCATGGCCGTGTCCTTGTAGGCCTGCTGCACCGGATTCTGCGGCTTGATCGATTCCGTGACCCGGGTTGCAGCAAAAGGCGCGACCGCGTTGCAGGTGACGCGGCTGCGCGCCATGTCGAGCGCGGCGATCCGCGTCAGACCGGTCAGGCCGGCTTTGGCGGCGGCATAGGCCGCCTGGCCGTAATTGCCATAGAAGCCGGCGGTCGAGACCAAATTGACGATGCGGCCCCAGGCGCCGCCGCCACGGTTCGCCTTCGCTTGGTCACGCATCAGCGGCGTGGCCGCGGCAATCAGATAAAACGGCGCGAAGAGGTTGGTGCGTAGCACCGCCTCCCAGTCGCCAGGATCGGCCTTGAAAACGAAGGCGTCGCGCAGGATGGCGGCGTTGTTGATCAGAATGTCGACGCCGCCGAAACGGCGGACGGCGAAATCGACCGCGGCCGCGGCGGCCGACGGTGCGGCGATGCTTTCGGTAAAAGCGGCAGCCCGATCGCCCAAAGTTTTGGCGAGGGTCTCGGCGACCGTCGGATCGGCGCCCACGCCGGCAATGCTGGTGCCATTGTCGGCGATCACCACCGCGGCGCCGGCCCGGTACAGGGCTTCGGTGAT
>JAGWIH010000366.1 GCA_028866355.1 Alphaproteobacteria bacterium | reverse complement strand
GTGTCGTGCCCTATCTGCCGTTGCCGACCTTCGCCGCGCCGGCGAAACCGGCCGGGAGCCAGCCATGAGCACCCGGCTGACCGCGATCGTCACCGCGCTCGTCATCGTCGCGCTGTTCCTGGTGTACACGACCTTCTTCTCGGTCAATCAGATCGAGCAGGGGCTGGTCCTGCAATTCGGCAATCCGGTCCGCGTCATCGAGACGCCGGGCCTGCATGTCAAGATACCGCTGGTGCAGGACGTCGTGCTCTACGACCGCCGCATCCTCGATTTCGAGCCGCCGCAGGAAGAGGTGATCGCTGCCGACCAGAAACGCCTGGTGGTCGACGCCTATGCGCGCTGGCGCATCGACAATCCGCTGCAATTCTATCAGACGCTTGGCACCGAGACCGTGGCGCGCGCGCGGCTCAGCGCGCTGATCAGCGCCAGCCTGCGACGCATCATCGGCAACGTTGCGTTGCAGGATGTGGTCGCCGACAAGCGCGCGCAGATCATGTCGCAGGTGCGCGACGAGGTTGGAGCTCAGACGAAGCCGTTCGGCATCGACGTGGTTGACGTGCGCATCCGCCGCGCCGACCTGCCGGAAGAGAACAGCGAGGCGGTCTATGCGCGGATGAAATCGGAACGGCAGCGCGAAGCCGCCGCGTTCCGCGCCGACGGCAAACGCCAGTCGACCGCCATCCGTGCCGACGCCGACCGCCAGCGCATCCAGATCCTCGCGGATGCCCAGAAGCAGGCGCAAATCCTGCGCGGTCAGGGCGACGCCGACGCGATCAAGATCTATGCCGACGCCTACAACCAGGACAAAGGCTTCTTCGCCTTCTATCGCTCGTTGCAGGCCTATAAGGACGCGCTCGGCGGCTCGAACACCACCTTCGTCCTGTCGCCGCAGAGCGAATTCTTCAAATATCTCGAAGCCGGGCCGGAAGGGCTGACCGGCACCGCCAAGCCGGCACCCGCGCGTTAGCGTCCCACCATGAAGGATTTCGCCACGGCGCTGGCGCTCGCTGCCGTCATCGAAGGCGTGTTGCTCGCGCTGTTCACCCGGCCAATGCAGAAAATGATGGCGGAATCCGCGGTTCTGCCGGCTAGCGCTTTGCGCTGGGCCGGCGTGATCGCCACCGCCATCGGCGTCGCCGCGATCTGGGCCATCCGTCGGTGAGAGCGCCGCCGGGCTGGTTTGCCGGCGCGATAGCGCCTAAAATATCGGTTAGGTCGCCATCCCCATCTTTGGTCGGAGTCATTCGTGACCGTGTCTCATCGTCTCGTGCTCGCGAGCCGTGCGCTTGCCTTGGTCGTCGCCACCGCCGTCGCGACGACGGCGTTTGCGCGTCCGGCGCCAGACAGCTTTGCCGACCTCGCCGCGCGCTTGCTTCCGGCCGTCGTCAATATCTCGACCACGCAGACGCTGCCGGACAAGGCCGACAAAAACGGCCGCGGTCCCGATGTACCGCAATTTCCGCCGGGTTCGCCGTTCGAGGAATTCTTCAAGGACTTCCTCGACAAGAACCGGCCCGGCGGCCAGCCACAGTCGCTGCCGCGGCATGCGACCTCGCTCGGCTCGGGGTTCATCATCGATCCTTCGGGCCTGGTCGTGACCAACAACCACGTCATCGCCGACGCCGACCAGATCACCGTTACGTTGCAGGACGACACCAATTTCAAGGCCGAAGTCGTCGGCAAGGACAGCAAGACCGATCTCGCGCTGTTGCGCATCAAATCGTTGAAGCCGCTGCCCTTCGTGAAGTTCGGCGACAGCGACAAGTCGCGCGTCGGCGATTGGGTGTTGGCGATCGGCAATCCGTTCGGCCTCGGCGGCACGGTTACCGCCGGCATCTTGTCGGCGC
>JAGWIH010000065.1 GCA_028866355.1 Alphaproteobacteria bacterium | reverse complement strand
AGGCGATCGCGCTTTTCATGTCGGCGGCGCCGCGACCGATTAGGATTCCATCCTTGACCGTTCCGGCGAACGGATCGACCGACCAGTTGGCGCGGTTCCCCGCCGGCACGACATCCGTATGCCCGGCAAAACATAGGTTGCGGCCTGCCTTGCCGAGCCGCGCATAGAGATTGAGAACCTTTTCGGTACCCGGCTCGGCGAATTCGAGCGTCTCGCACGCAAACCCGATGCGCTCCAACGTCCGCGCCAGATGGGCGATGCAGCCTTCATCCTTCGGCGTCACGCTGGCGAAACGCACCAGCTCGGCGGTGAGCGCGGCAGGGTCGATGGTGGCAGCGGCGACCATCAGTCGCGCAGCAATTCGTTGATCGAAGTGCGCGACCGCGTCCGCGCGTCGACCCGTTTGACGATGACGCAACAAGCGAGATTCGGCCCGCCCGGCGCGCGTGGCGGCAGGCTGCCGGGAACCACCACCGCATAGGCCGGCACGCGGCCAAGGAATGTCTCGCCGGTCGCGCGATCGACCACTTTGGTCGAGGCGCCGATGAAACAACCCATCGCCAGCACCGCGCCCTCCTCGACGATCGCGCCTTCGGCGACCTCGCTGCGCGCGCCGATGAAGCAATGATCCTCGACGATCACCGGCTGCGCCTGCACCGGCTCGAGCACGCCGCCGATGCCGACGCCGCCCGAGATATGGCAGTTGCGGCCGATCTGGGCACACGAGCCGACGGTCGACCAGGTGTCGATCATCGTCCCCTCGCCGACATGGGCGCCGACGTTGACGAAGCTCGGCATCAGGACGACGCCGGGCGCGATATAGGCCGAATGCCGCACCACCGCGCCGGGCACGGCGCGGAAGCCGGCCTTTTTGAACTTGGCGGCGCTCCAGCCCGCAAACTTCGACGGCACCTTGTCCCACCATTTGGCGCCGCCGGGACCGCCGGCGATCGGCTGCATGTCGGTGAGGCGGAACGACAACAGCACCGCCTTTTTGAGCCATTCCTCGACGTGCCAACGGCCGTCGCGCTTGTGCGCGACGCGCAGCATGCCGCTATCGAGCCCGTCGAGCGCGGCGATCACGGCCTTGCGCGCCACCGCCTTGGTCTTGGCATCAAGGCGGTCACGCGCGTCCCAGGCGGCGGCGATGGTGGCTTGCAGGCGCGGAATGTCCATGGCGCGCGCAAAATGCGGTGCGCGCCATGCGCTGTCAACCGTCGCCGGGCGGCATTAGACTGGCCGGCGTTGGAGGCAAGCATGAGCCCACGGGCTGCGCCCGCCGATAGGCCGGCCGACATCGATCTGGTCATCGAGCCGCGCACCCGCGATCTCGGCGATGGCTTCGAGGTGCGCCGTGTGCTGCCCTTTGCCAAGCGCCACATGGTCGGACCGTTCATCTTCTTCGACCATTTCGGCCCGACGAATTTCCGCGCCGGCACTGGGCTCGACGTCCGGCCGCATCCGCACATCGGCCTCGCCACGATCACCTATCTGTTCGACGGCGAAATCATGCACCGCGACAGCTTGGGCACCGCGCAGGTGATTCGCCCCGGCGCGGTCAACTGGATGACTGCCGGACGCGGCATCGTGCATTCCGAGCGCACACCGCCGGACGTGCGCCGACAGCAATCCCCGATCTACGGAATCCAGAGCTGGGTCGCTCTGCCGCGGGCGCGGGAAGAAATCGATCCTGGCTTCGAGCACGTGCCCGAAGCGAATCTGCCACTGATCGAAGGCGACGGCGTTGCGGTGCGGCTGATCGCCGGTAGGCTCTTCGGCAAGACGTCGCCGGTGGCGACGCAATCACCGATGTTCTATGCCGACGTCACGTTGCGCGCCGGCGCCACCGTAACGATGACACCGGACTACGCGCAGCGCGCAGCCTATCTGCTCGAAGGCGCGGTCGATTGCGCCGGCGCGCGGCACGGGCCGCCGCTGATGCTGGTGTTCGACAGCAAGGCGCGGGCCGTGATCACGGCACGCCAGCCGGCCCGGCTACTGCTGATCGGCGGCGAGCCGCTCGACGGCGAACGGCACATCTGGTGGAACCTGGTGTCGAGCTCGGCCGAGCGCATCGAACAGGCGAAACGCGATTGGCAGGCCGGCCGCTTCCCGAAAATTCCGGGCGATAGCGACGAGTTCATTCCCCTGCCGGCGTGAGCGCGCCGAGGAATTCCGTTAGATTGTCGATCGTATGGTGGATGGCGTCGGCGTAGTGCGCGTCGACTTCGTCGTGCGGACCGCCGCGGAGCCAGATCGTCGTCATGCCGAGGGCGGCGGCGGGCGGCAGGTTGCGCGCCATGTCCTCGATCATCGCGGCGCGGCGCGGCTCGATCGCATAAGTCTCGATCAACGTTCGGTAACCGGCCGCGTTCGGCTTGGGCTGAAAATCGATCGCGACGATGTCGTGAATCGCGGCGAAGTGGTGCGTCAGCTCGAGCCGGTCGAGCACGCGTTTTGCATGGTTCCGCGTGCCGTTGGTGAAGACAAGCTTGCGTCCCGGCAACGCGGCAAGCGCGCGGCCGAGCGCCGTCGCCGGCTGCACCCCGGACACGTCGATTTCGTGGACATAGTCGAGAAACCGCCGCGGTTCGACGCCGTATTCGTTCATCAAGCCGCGCAGCGTCGTGCCGTGTTCCTGGAAATAGCGGCGGCGCAACGCGTGCGCACCTTCGAGATCGAGCTTGAGCTCGTCCATGATATAGCGCGCCATGCGCTGCTCGACCTCGATATAAAGCCGGCACGACGACGGATAGAGCGTGTTGTCGAGATCGAAGATCCAGGTGTCGATGTGGCCGAACGAACGGACGCGCGGCGGGGAATCGGTCAGGTTCATGGGTGCGGCCGTTATATGGCGCACCGGCGCGGCTTTGTCGATGCCTCGCATGACGCAGGACAGCCGGCGCCCCGACGGCAGGGCGCCGGCCATCGCGGGCCGGGCGCTAATCGGCAGCGGCCGGAAGCGGCGTCAGGGCGGCCGGCGTGGTGACGGCGGGACGCGAGGCAGCCCAGTAACCGAGCGCCATGAAAACGGCGCCGGCGACGATATTGCCGAGCGTCACCCACAGCATGTTCCAGCCGAATCCGGCCCAGGTCACGGTGTCCGGATGCGGGCTCAAGAGCGCGATCAACAGCAGCGTCATATTCGCCACCGAGTGCTCGTAGCCGCTGCCGACGAAGCCGAACAGGCACCAAAAGATCGCGATGCACTTGGCGGCATCGCCTTCCATGCGCGCGGCCATCCAGATCGCGAGACAGACGAGCCAATTGCACAGGATCGCGCGCGCGAACAGCGACAAGGCTGGCGCATTCATCTTTCCGGCGGCGACGGCAAAGATGAACTGGCTTTTCGCGTGCAGGATCGAGCCGCCGCCGCCGGCGATGAACAGCGCCGCCAGCACCGCGCTGCCGATGAGGTTGCCGACCCACGAGCTGGCCCAGCAGCGCAACATGTCGCCGAGCCCGATTTTTCCGCGCAGCACGCCGAGCGGCATGTACATCGCGTGACCGGTGAACAGATCGGCGCCGGCGAAAATTACGAGCGTTAAGGCAACGCCGAACGACGCCCCCATGATCAGCGGTCGATAGGCCGGATCGACGTCGGAGCCGATGCTGAAGATCAAGATGATGCCGAGGCCGATATAGGCGCCCGCCATCATCGCGCTGAGCAGGAAGCCGAACGGCGCGCGCTTCAAAAACGTGCTCCGGGCGGCAGCGGTCGTGGCC
This sequence comes from Alphaproteobacteria bacterium, assembly GCA_028866355.1. Lineage (GTDB taxonomy): Bacteria > Pseudomonadota > Alphaproteobacteria > ATCC43930 > CGMCC-115725 > REEB95. The sequence goes on along the minus strand of JAGWIH010000065.1, from coordinate 6,019 downwards.
AGTTTGTCGACAGTCTCAAGATACATGGATGCCTCGTTGGTGTGGTGATCGCGCGCCGGCGCACGCGCTTCGATGCGATTGCCGGCCTCTGACATCGCAAGCGCAAGGAGCGTGCCAGCGGCCGCAACGACGGAAATGGGCGCGTCACGCATCGTGCTGCGCGACGCATTGCACCGGACGCAGGCGCAGCCAGAGCGAACTGCTCAGATTTCGATCGGTCAGCACTGCTGCACAAAAAGTTCGCAGATTAGCGGGCGTTAATCACATTTCTTGGGCAACGCCGGCGAATCCGGACGCGCGCGGGCCGTTTTGGCGCCGTCGGTCCGCTGGCACCGCGGTTGCAATGCAGCGGGTGACACCCGCGCATCGCGGCCGATTCCGGTAGCTGAATGACCACCGACACGATTCTGAGCGACGAGCAAAAGCAATATCTCGAAGGCTTTCTCAGCGCCGTCGCGGCGCGCAACGGCGGCGCAGGCGGCGGTACGCCCGACATTCACCGCATCGCTCAGGACCGCTTCGTCACCGCCGGCAAATCGCTGAGCGCCGAGGAAGACGCCAAACGTAAGGCGCCGCCGCTCGACATGTGGGACGAGATCGGCGCCAACGCAGCCGCGGACCGTGCGCCGAAAGGCATCGACGTCTTCCGTCACAAATTCTTCGGCCTGTTCTACGTCGCGCCGGCGCAGGACTCATTCATGTGCCGGTTGCGCATTCCGAACGGCATTCTGAGCGCATATCAGCTTACGGGCCTTGCCGATCTGGCCGAAACGCTCGGCGGCGGCACCCTCGACGTCACCACCCGCGCTAACCTGCAGATCCGCGAGATCCAACCGCGGTCCGCCCTGGACATGCTGACGGCGATCCAAGACCTCGGCCTCACATCGCGCGGCGCAGGCGCCGACAATATCCGCAACATCACGGGCAGCCCGACCGCGGGCATCGATCCGACCGAGCTGATCGACACGCGACCGCTGGCGCGTGCGCTGCACTTCACCATCCTCAACCATCGCGAGCTTTATGGCCTGCCGCGCAAGTTCAACATCGCCTTCGACGGCGGCGGCCAGATCAGCGTGCTCGAGGACACCAACGACATCGGCTTTGCCGCCGTGCGCGTCGGCGACGGCGGCGCGGTGCCCGCCGGCGTCTATTTCCGGATGGTTCTCGGCGGCATTACTGGCCACGGCGAGTTCGCGCACGACACCGGTATCCTGCTCAAGAGCGAGGAATGCGTTGCCGCGGCCGTTGCCGTCGTGCGCGTTTTCATCGCGAATGGCGACCGTACCGACCGCAAGCGGGCCCGGTTCAAGTACCTCCTCGACGAATGGGGCATGGGCCGCGTCATGGCGGAAGTCGGCAAGGAACTGTCGTTCACGCCGCCAAAGGTGCCGGCGGCGCAATGCCTGCCGCGCGGGCCAATGCTGAAACATGGCCATGTCGGCATCCACAAGCAGAAGCAGAAGGGTATGAATTACATCGGCGTTGGCCTGCCTGTCGGTCGGCTCAGCGCGGCGCAGGCGCGCGGCCTGGCGGCGATCGCCCGGCAATTTGGCAGCGGTACGATCCGCCTGACCGTGTGGCAGAACCTGATCCTGTCCGATATCAGCGACGCCAAGCTGTCGGGCGCACGCATGGCGATCGAAGAGATCGGCTTGAGCGCCGAAGCGTCGCCGATCCGCGGCGCGCTTGTCGCCTGTACCGGCAACACCGGCTGCAAGTTTGCCGCCACCGACACCAAGGCGCAGGCCCTTTACCTGGCGCAATATCTCGAAACCCGGATCAAGCTCGACAAGCCGATCAACATTCACCTCACCGGCTGTCCGCATTCCTGCGCCCAACATTATGTCGGCGACATCGGCCTGCTCGGCGTCAAGGTCGCGCAGGGCGACGAGATGATCGAGGGCTACACCATCGTCGTCGGTGGCGGCGCCGGCGGCGAGCAGCGAATCGCCCGCGAAATCGCCCGCGACGTGCCCTTTGCCGACGTTGCCGACCGGCTCGAGGCGTTGCTCCGCTGTTACCTGGCTGAACGCCGTAGCGCTGAATCGTTCCATGAATTCACTGGTCGCCATTCGGTCGAAGCCCTGCGGGCGATGCTCGCGACGGAGCCGGTGGGATGAGCACCATCGCGCCCTTGGTTCCCGAAAACGCTCCGTTCAGCGGCGCCGAACGCGCGTTCATCAACGGTTGGATCGCCGCCTACTACACCACCGATGTCGCGACGCCGGTCGCCATCACGTCGGCAACAGCCGAGGCGCTTCCCTGGCACGACGCATCGTTGTCGCTCGATCAGCGGATGGAACTCGCCACGGGCCGGCCAATGCCCGAGCTGCTGATGGCGGCGATGGCGCAGCAGGATTGCGGCCAGTGCGGCTATCTCTGCCGCAGCTACGCCGCGGCGATCGCCGACGGCACAGAAAAGGCGCTGACGCGCTGCGTTCCCGGCGGCAAGGAAACCGCCCGTAAGCTGAAAGAGCTGCTCGAGACCGGCGGCGCGCCGGCACCGACAACGGTTCCGGCCGCGCCGGCCGCCGCGACGGTTGCACCAGCCCCCATAGGCCCTGTAACCGTCGCGGCCCAATTCCGCAGCGCCCGGCAGCTCAACCGCGCCGGCTCTGCCAAGGATACGCGGCAGGTGGTGCTGAGTCTTTACGGCTCCGGCCTGCGCTATCAAACCGGCGACAGCATCGGCATCAAGCCGACGAACTGCCCCGCGACCGTTGCCGCGATCGTCGAGGCGCTGGGCGCCGATCCGGACACCGAGGTTGATACCGCCAGCGGCACGCGCCTGCCGTTACGCGAAGCACTGAGCAGTGCGTGCGACATCGGCCGGCCGTCGGACGAAGTTGTCGAGGTATTGGCGTCGCGGGCACGCGATCCGGAGCAATCGCAACGGCTGCAAGCGCTTGCCGAAGGCTATCCCGGCGCCGAGCCGGATGGCGCCGACCTGCTCGAGCTGCTGACCGTTTTCCCGTCGGCGCGGCCGCCGTTGCAGGAACTGATCGCGGCGCTCGCGCCTTTGCAGCCGCGTCTCTATTCGATCGCGTCCTCGCCGCTGGTGCACGGTGGCGAGGTCCATTTGACGGTCGCGGCGGTGCGTTGGGAAAAACGCGGCCGCCCGCGCAAGGGGGTGGCCTCGTGCTTCCTGGCCGAGCGCGCCGAACATGCGACGACAATGCCGGTTTTCGTCCAGCCGCCAGCGCATCGCTTCCGGCCTCCCGAGTCTGACGATGCGCCGATGATCATGATCGGCCCCGGCACGGGCATCGCGCCGTTCCGCGCCTTCCTCCAGGAGCGGCGCGAGAATGGCGCCAAAGGCCGCAACTGGCTCTTTTTCGGCGACCAGCGCCGCGCGACGGACTTCCTCTACGAGGACGAACTGACCGCCTGGCACAAGGACGGCTTGCTGGCGCGGCTCGACGTGGCGTTCTCACGCGACCAGCCCGAGCGCATCTACGTTCAACAACGCATGCGCGAGCAATCGGCGCGGCTGTGGCGTTGGATCAACGACGGCGCATACATCTTCGTCTGCGGCGCGATGGCAATGGGCCGCGACGTCGAGACCGCGTTGGCCGCCATTGTCGCGCGCCAGGGTGCCATGGGTATCGGCGCCGCCAAGGCCTATCTCACGCAGCTCGGGCGCGAAGGCCGGTTCGTGAAGGACGTCTATTGATGACCCACTTCCCGATTTGCCTCGATCTCGCCGGCAAGCGTTGTCTCGTTGTCGGCGCCGGGCCCGAAGCGGCGCGCAAGACCGCCGCGTTGCGCCGTGCCGGTGCGCTGGTCGTGGCGACGTCACGGTTCGCGCCCGCCGATCTGGACGGCTGCGTGTTGGCGTTCGCGGCCGACGTTCCGCATGCCGTTGGCGACGCCATGTCGCGCGCGGCGCAGGCACGCGGCATCTTGGTGAATGTGGCCGACCGGCCGGAATTTTGCAGCTTCATCATGCCGGCTGTTATCGAACGCGCGCCGGTAACCCTCGCGATATCGACCGGCGGCACCTCGCCGGCCTTGGCGCGACGGCTGCGCGAGACGCTCGACGCGATCGTGCCGCGACGGCTCGGCGCGCTGGCGGCGTTGGCCGGCGAGTTCCGCGTACGCGTAAAGCACCGGATCGCCGATGCGGCGGCGCGACGCGCGTTTTGGGAACAACTATTGGACGGACCGGTGGCGCGGCTGGCTTTGGCTGGCGAACAGGACGCGGCGCGCCGTCAGCTCGAAGCGGCGCTCGACGCCGAAACCGTCACCGCGCCGCGCAGGGTCGCCTAGGCGCGGCGCGAGGCCCCGCGCGGCCCGGATTTACGGCGACGGATCAGGGTGCCGGCGCCTTCGGCAAACAGCTCGAGCAGAATCGCATGCGGTACGCGGCCATCGATGATGACCGCGGCTTCGACGCCGCCTTCGACGGCTTCGATGCAGGTCTCGACCTTCGGGATCATGCCGCCCGAAATCGTGCCGTCGGCGATCATCGCCTTGGCGTCGGCTACCGCCAGCTCGTGCACCAATTTCTTTTCGGCATCGAGCACGCCGGCCACGTCGGTGAGCAGCAGCAGACGGGCGGCCTTGACGGCGGCCGCGACCGCACCCGCGGCAGTGTCGGCGTTGATGTTGTAGGTCTCGCCCGCGGTGCCGACGCCGATTGGCGCGATCACCGGAATGATGTCGGACTTGGCGAAATGATCGAGCACCGGCGCGTCGACGGCATAAGGCTCGCCGACGAAGCCGAGATCGAGAACCTTTTCGATATGGCTATCCGGGTCAGCGCGCTTACGCGTTAGTTTGCGCGCGCGGATAAGGTCGGCATCCTTGCCGGACAGACCGATCGCCCGGCCGCCGGCGCGATTCACCGCCGCGGCGAGCTCCTTGTTGATCGAGCCCGACAGCACCATTTCGACGATCTCGACCGTCGCCTGATCGGTGACGCGCAGGCCATCGATGAACGAGCTTTTGATCTTTAGCCGCTCGAGCATCTGGCCGATCTGCGGGCCGCCGCCATGGACGACGATCGGATTGATGCCGACCTGCTTCAGCAGCACGACGTCGCGCGCGAACAGATCGGCGATCTCGGTGTCGCCCATCGCATGGCCGCCGTATTTGACGACGATCGTCTTGCCGGCGTAGCGCCGCATGTAGGGCAGCGCTTCCGACAGCGTTGCGGCTTTCAGCGCGGCATCGGGCGGCGCGGTGCGGTTTTTATCGCTCATGGCGGGGCTTTATAGCGGCATCGGCGCTAGCTCGCCAGCGCGGCGAGCAGCGCGCGCAGCGCCGGAATCCCCTGGCCGGTTTCGGCGCTGGTGGCGACGACGAGCGGATAGGCGCTGGGATGCCGCGCTAGCGCGGCGCCGACGGCGTGAGTCTGCGCGTCGCATTCCGCCATACTGACTTTGTCGGCTTTGGTCAGCACCGCCATCGCCGATACCGCATCGTCCGCCAGCAGATCGAGCGCGAGCCGGTCCGAGTCCTTCAGTCCGTGCCGCACGTCGACCAACAAAAGCGCGCGCCGCAACACGCCGCGCCGCGCGAGATAGAACCCCACGGTCTGACTCCAGCGGCGCGTTTCGGCTTGCGAGACCGCGGCGTAGCCGTAGCCCGGCAAGTCGACCAACATCAACCGGCCGCCGATGGAAAAGAAATTGATCGCCCGCGTGCGGCCGGGCGTGCGCGAGACCCGCGCCAATGTCTTCCGCCCGGTGAGCGCGTTCAACAAGCTCGATTTGCCGACATTGGAGCGACCGACAAACGCGATCTCGGGCAGGCGTTCGGAGGGCAAGGCGGCCGGCTGGTCGGCCGCGGCGATGAACCGGCTTTCGGCAGCGAATAAGCGGCGGCCGCGTTCGAGTTCGGCCGCGCCGGTGGGCACCGCCGGAGCCGTCATCGCGTCAGGCGGCGCCGGAGCGGCGCATGATCGCCCACTGTTGGGCGATCGACAGCAGGTTGTTCCAGCTCCAGTAGATCACCAAGCCGGCGGGGAATTGCGCCAGCATGAAGGTGAACACAATCGGCAGCACCATGAACATCT
>JAGWIH010000365.1 GCA_028866355.1 Alphaproteobacteria bacterium | reverse complement strand
ATGCCGAGCGCGCCGAGGACGACGAAGAAAATCAGCGAAATGAACGCGCCGATCATGAAAATTTCGCCATGGGCGAAATTGATCATGCCGACGATGCCGTAGACCATCGTGTAACCGATGGCGATGAGCGCATAGATTGCGCCGAGCGTCAGCCCATTGATGAGCTGCTGAAGAAAATAGGCCATGCCCCTCCCCCGTCCGGCGGACGTCGACGCCGCCGTAACGGCTATCCGACAAAGTAAGGGCGCGGCACGGGCCGGGGCAAGCCCGCAACGCTCCGGCAAACGTGATCGAAAGTGGCTGGGCGGCCAACGCCGGAGGCGCTACATAACAACCCGCCCATGACCCCCCTCAAACGCCCGTGGCGCGATTACAGCGGCCGCGTTTCCCCGCTCAAGACCGCGACGTTTGCCGCCCTGTTCCTGCCGGCGCTGTGGGTGGCGTTCCGGTTTGCGACCCATCGGCTCGGCGCCCGGCCGCTCGACGAGGCGTTGCTCGAGATCGGCCAGTGGACCTTGCGGCTCGTGTTTCTCGCACTGACGGTAACGCCGCTGTCGCGGATGCTGGCCTGGCCGCGTCTCAATTTGGTGCGACGCATGCTGGGCGTCGGCGCTTTCGCGTACATCGTGATCCATTTCAGCCTTTATATCGTCAGCGAGTCCTTCAATCTCGGCGCCGTCGCCAGCGAAATCCTAAAACGCGTCTATTTGTCGATCGGTTTTGTCGCGCTGTTGGGCCTGGCGGCGCTCGCCGCGACCTCGACCGACGGCATGGTGCGGCGCCTCGGGCCGCGCCGCTGGCAGGCGCTGCATCGCTTCGTCTATCTCATCGGCCTCTTCGGGCTGGTGCATTTCTTTCTACAATCGAAGCTCGACGAATGGGAGCCGACGGTGATGATCGGCCTGTTTGCCTGGTTGATGGGTTGGCGCGCGCTGGCATGGGCCTTTGGCCGCCGGCCGGTGCCGCTGTGGGGCGCCGTGCTGCTGACTCTCGCCGTCGGGCCATTCATCGCGCTGCTCGAGGCGGTCTATTTCCACTTCGCGTATCACGTGACGATTGCGCGCGTTTTGGCGGCTGATTTGTCGCTCCAAACCGGCGTGCGGCCGGCCTGGGTCGTCTTCGGCATCGTCGCGATGGTAACCGGGCTCGCGCTGGCGCGCGCTGCGTTGCGCCGGCCGAGCCTCAAGCCAGCCGGACTGCCAGTTGTCAGCGAGCTGAATTCAAATTAAGACGGACGCATGTCGTCCGCTCCTGCCCGCCGCGAGAAATCGCCCAAGCCAAAAGCCGGCGGCAAAGCCGTGTTCGACTGGCAGGATCCGCTGCGCTTCGACGATCTGCTGTCCGAGGACGAGCGCCTGGTGCGCGATGCGGCGCGGGCCTACGCGCAGGACAAGCTCATGCCGCGCGTGCTCAAGGCCTTTCGCGAGGAACATTTCGACCGCGCCATCCTGAACGAGATGGGCGCGCTCGGGTTCCTCGGCTCGACCATCGACGGTTACGGCTGTGCCGGCGCGAGCTATGTCGCCTATGGCTTGGTGGCGCGCGAGATCGAGCGTGTCGACAGCGGCTTCCGCTCGGCCATGAGCGTGCAATCGTCGCTGGTCATGTTTCCGATCTTCGCGTTCGGAACTGAGGCGCAACGCAAGAAATATCTGCCCAAGCTTGCGACGGGCGCGCTCGCCGGCTGCTTCGGCCTGACCGAGCCCGATGTCGGCTCCGACGTCATGGGCATGAAGGCGCGTGCGCGCAAAGTCGATGGCGGCTACGTGCTCAAGGGCAGCAAGATGTGGATCAGCAACGCGCCCTTTGCTGACGTCATGGTGGTGTGGGCCAAGCTCGACGAAGGCGGCGGCGACACGATCATCGGCTT
>JAGWIH010000364.1 GCA_028866355.1 Alphaproteobacteria bacterium | reverse complement strand
TTCGGCCGGCATGTCGGGATTGAGTTGGAACGGTCGCCAAGTGATCTCGGTCGCGATCGCCGGCCGCTGCGCCAGCGCGGCCTCGAGCCGGCGCTTGCCGATAAAGCACCACGGGCAGATGACGTCGGCGACGATATCGATGCGCATGGCGCATTATAGCACAACGCGCGCGCCGGCGCGGCCGGCGTTAGCGTTAATGGATGTCGTCGGCGCGGGAGAAAGCCTGGCGCAAATCCTCGATGCCGAAGCGCGGCGATTTGCAGGCGTCGAGGATCACCTTTTCGCGCTTGGCGAGCAGGTTGGCGGCTTCGGGAACCTTGCGGGCGACGTTCAAGGGAATGACCACCGCGCCGTGCCGGTCGGCATGGATCAAATCGTTTTGCGATACCACCATGCCGGCGACGCTGACGGTCTTGCCGAATTCGACGATGTCGACATGGGCGTGCGACGGCATGACCGTTCCGGCGAGGACGAAAAAGTCCTTCGCCCAGACGTCGATGTCGCGCACCGCGCCGTCGGTGATGACGCCGACGCAGCCCAGCGCCTTGTGGACGTTCGATTGCACTTCGCCCCAGAACGCGCCGAAGCCGATATCGGGACCGTCGACATCCTGCATGACGCAGAGAGTCGGATGCGGCGCGGCGCCGAAGCTTTCGTAATAAGCGAGGCGGACGGCACGCGCGTCGGCTTTATTGCGCGGGCTTGGTTCACGCGAGCGGATCATGACCGTGCGCGCGTAGCCGACGACCGGCTTCGCTTGCGGCAGAGGCGACAGCAGCGGCCGGCGGTTGAAACCGAAGGCGCGCCGTTCCGGCGCGACAATCTCCAGGGCGTTGCAGATCGTCGGCGTGTCGAAGGCGGCGAGGGCGGCGAGTTCGTCGTTTGAGAGAAAGTTGCTCATGGATAACCGATCGGAGTGGCTAGGGAACGAGGCGCCGATCCTGCCAGCAGTTCCGATTGACGACCAGCGCAAACGCGTCGATAACGGTTACCGATCGAGGAGCATTGCGCCCATGAGCCAAGCGGCACGGACGAATCAGTTCCAGATCCCCGGCACGATGAAGGCCTGGGTCCTGGGCGGGCCCAACGAGATCAAGCTCGTCGAAAAGCCGGTGCCCGAGCCCGGCAAGGCCGAGGTCCTGGTGCGCATCGACGCCATCGCGGTCTGCGCCACCGATCTCGAGATCATGCGTCACGGGTTGCCGGCGATCGTCGACGGCGGATCGCCATTCAACAAGAATTTCACCCTCGGCCACGAATACATGGGCACGATCGTGAAGCTCGGCCCGTCGGTTGACGAGTACCAGATCGGCGATCGCATCGCCGTCGAAATCCACGCCGGCTGCGGCCGCTGCCCGCGTTGTCGCGAAGGCATGTATACCTCGTGCCTCAATTACGGTTATCCGTCGAAGGGCCATCGCGCGAACGGGTTTACGACCGACGGCGGCTTCGCCGAGTACGCGGTCAACAACATCAACACCATGGTGCACGTGCCGGACGAAATGTCCGACGAAGAGGCGACACTCATCGTCACCGCCGGCACGGCGATGTACGGGCTCGACGTCATGGGCGGACTGATCGCCGGCGAGGGCGTCGTCGTCACCGGTCCGGGCCCGATTGGCTTGATGGGCGTCGCCGTGGCCAAGGCTCTCGGTGCGTCGCCGGTGATCCTCACCGGCACGCGCGACCGTCGGCTCGACATGGGTCGCAAGCTCGGCGCCGACGAAGTGGTCAACGTGCGCAACGAAGATCCCGTCGAGGCGGTGAAGCGCATCACCAAGGGCAAGGGCGTGCAGTACGTCCTCGAATGTTCCGGCGCGCCCAATGCGCTCAACGAGACCGCGAAGATGGTCAATCGCGGTGGCCGCATCTG